>NZ_JBFULO010000065.1:0-14079 GCF_054049855.1 Stenotrophomonas sp. P5_B8
GCGGTGGCGGGGCGGCCTGTACCGCTTCCAGGTCGGCGCGTTCGTACTGCGCGCGGAACTTGGCCAGCAGCGGCAGGCCCAGCTGCTGCGAGAGTTTTTCGGTTTCGGTGGTGCCGTACGCCAGCGCGACCGGCAGCACACCGGCGCCGCGCAGCCCGTCCAGCAGGGCCTGGGCCGTGGCCACATCGGGAATCTGGGTGAGCCCGCCAAAATCCAGGATCACCGCGGCACGCCCGAACAGCTTGGGCGCACGTGCCACGCGGTCGTGCATTTCACGGGTGAGGCGTTCCACATCCAGGGTGCGGATGCGCAGGTTGGCGATGCCGACCTGGCCGATCTTCAGTTCACCGGCCTGTTCAAAATCCATGTTCGCCGCCACCTCAGGTCCCCGTCGGTCGATGCGCGCGCAGCGGCTCGCGACGATGGCCCACCCAGGGCACGTCCGGCAGCTGGTCGCCGTAGGTGTCGTGCACCCACTGGTAACTGCACAGGTCCTTGAGCAGCATGCTGGCACGCACGTCCACGTGCTCCATGGTGTTCTGTCCGACCTCGCGGAAGCCGAAGCTGCCATGGAACAGCAGCGCCGCATCGGCGCCATGGTCCAGGAACACCTCGCAGGTCAACTGCGGGTAGCGCAGCTCGGCGTAGCTCTGCGCGTCGGCATAGAACGCACGGCCGACACCGCCGCCGCGACGGCGACTGGCGACCACGATGCGGTCGATATAGAAGAATTTGCTGTCCAGCTGCTGCTGGAACCAGGCGAAGTTGCTGCTGTCGTGCTGGCTGTCGCTGCCGAAGCCGATCAGGAAGCCGGCCAGGTTGCCGTCGCGCTCGGCGACGCGGAAATATTCAGCGGTTTCGTAGAACAGGCGCAGGCGGGCGGCATCCAGCGGCAGGATGGCCAGGCCGGCGTTGTTGTTCAGGGCCAGGACGGAATCGAGCTCGTGCTCGCGCACGTCGCGGATGACAATCGACATTGTGACTCCGTGGGGTAACGCGGTTGGCCCATCAAGGGGCCCTCGTCGGATTATTGCACGGGTGACCGGCCCCGGCGAATCGGGGGCCATGACTTATGTGGGAGTGCAGGGGCGCAGGTTCAGCCTAAGATGCGTCCATGCTGGGATACCTGAGCCAAACCCGAGTACTGCGACTGGCCGGCCTGTTCACCTGGGTCATGGTCGGCCTGCCGGTGGTCTATTCCCAGTACGAATCGCTGCTGCGCCACCGCGGCGATGGCCTGGACAGCTGGGCGTTGTGGCTGTTCACCGCTTACCTGGCCTTCGGTGCGTGCTACTTCTGGCTGACCCGCGGCCTGCGCGATGGCGGCGGGCATTCGGCCTGGTACGACCGGGTGGTGCTGCTGCTGCTCACCACCTCGGCGCTGGGGGTGAGCTACCTGAGCGGGTCGGGCCTGGGCAGCATCCTGATGATGGTCGCCGCCGGGGTGATTCCGTGGATGCTGCAGGTGCGCGGCGGGGTGCTCTGGCTGTTGCTGAGCCAGCTGGCGGTGCTGCCGGTGTACTACCTGATCCTGCGCATGCCGCTGTTCGAAGCGCTGATGCAGTCGCTGCTGTACGGCGGCTTCTCCATGTTCATCTTCGTGACCAGCCTGGTGGCGCGGCAGCAGACCGATGCGCGTGAAGAGCAGCGCAGGCTCAACACCGAGCTGCGCGCTACCCGCGTGCTGCTGGCCGAAAGCGCCCGGGTCAACGAGCGCACCCGCATCTCCCGCGAGCTGCACGACCTGCTGGGTCACCACCTCACCGCGCTCAGCCTGAACCTGGAAGTGGCCGGCCACCTCACCGACGGCCAGGCCCAGGAACACGTGCACCAGGCCCACACCCTGGCCAAGCTGCTGCTCACCGACGTGCGCGAGGCGGTCAGCCAGATCCGCGACAGTGGCGCCATCGACCTGGCCGCCGCGTTGCGCCCGCTCACCGAGCAGGTGCCCTCGCTGGACATCCACCTGGATATCGCCGAGCCCCTGAACGTGGAAGACCCCGAGCGCGCCCATGTGCTGCTGCGCTGCACCCAGGAAATCATCACCAATGCCGTGCGCCACGCCAATGCACGCAACCTGTGGATCCAGGTCCGGCGCGAAAGTGAAGGCCAGGTGGTCATCCAGGCGCATGATGACGGCGTGGGCGCCGATGGCATCGTGGTCGGCAACGGCCTGCGCGGCATGCGCGAACGTCTGTACCAGTGCGGCGGTGAGCTGCAGATTGAAACCCGCCGGGGTCAGGGCTTCCGCCTGCGCGCCTCGGTTCCCGGTGCGCCCGTGCTGCTGCTGGCCACCGTTCCTTGAGGAGTGCGTTGATGATTCGCGTCTGTCTGGTCGACGACCAAACCCTGGTGCGGCAGGGAATCCGCTCGCTGCTGGCGCTGGACGCCGGCATCGAAGTGGTGGCCGAAGCCGCCGACGGCCGCCAGGCGGTCGAAGTGGTGCCGCAGGTGCGCCCGGACGTGGTCCTGATGGACATGCGCATGCCGGTGATGTCCGGGTTGGAAGCGCTGCAGATGCTGTCCAAGCTGGGTCAGCTGCCGCCGACCATCATCCTGACCACCTTCGACGATGACCAGCTGGTGCTGGCCGGGCTCAAGGCCGGTGCCAAGGGCTACCTGCTCAAGGACGTGACCCTGGACCAGCTGGTCGGCGCGATCCGGACCGTGGCCGACGGCGGTTCGCTGGTGCAGCCGGCGGTTACCCAGCGCCTGCTGTCCGGGCTGGAGCACATGCGCAACGAGTTCGTCAGCCTGGACCGGCCCGACCCGCTGACCGACCGCGAGACCGAGATCCTGCGCCTAATGGCCAGCGGCTTCTCCAACAAGGAGATCGCCAACTCGCTGGGCGTGGCCGAGGGCACGATCAAGAACCACGTGTCCAACATCCTGTCCAAGCTGGGCGTGCGCGACCGGACCCGCGCGGTCCTGAAGGCTTTCGAGCTTCAGCTGGTCTGAGACGGGGCGCAGGCCGCTGTCGCAACCTGCGTCGCAGCCCTTGTGCGACAAGGGTTGCGGCAGGGTCAGGGAGGCCATCGGCCGAATCCGGCAAAGAAATATTGCGCATCCGCTACGTGCTGACGCGTGTGATGCGTTATCTTTCCGCTCCTTGTCTATGCAAAACCGCTGCCGGCATGGATACCGGTGCGCCAATCCTGATCTACATACCCGCGAAGCCTGCTAGGATTGGCGCTTCGCTTCAATCAACCCGGCCGTGGGATCGGCCCCGGAGACTCCTGAATGACCCGTATTATCGAGTTCCTGATCGCCTTGGGGATCGTGGCTGGCCTGTTCGTCATCATTGGCGTATGTCTGCCGGGCGAGCGCCATATTTCCGAAAGCATCGAGACCAACCGCAAGATGACGATCGTGTACGACACGGTCAACAGCCTGCGCCGCTTCAAGGACTGGAACCCGCTCTTGCTGCGCGATCCCGCCGTTGAACTGAAGCTGTCCGGCCCCGCTGCCGGCGTTGGTGCCCGCCTGGACTACGTCTCCAAGGATAATTCCCTGGGCGAAGGTAGCTGGGAGATCACCGGTTCTGAGAAGAACAAGCTGGTGTCGATCAACATCGAGGATGCCACCAAGGGCCACGACAAGAAGACCAGCTTCACCCTCGAGCCGACCGGCAAGGGTGGCCGCAACGTCAAGATCACCCAGGACTACAGCGTCAAGTACGGCTTCAACCTGATGGGCCGTTACGCGGGCCTGTACGTCAGCCGTCACATCGGTGACGACCTGAAGCTGGGTCTGTCGCGCATGGCCAACATGCTGGCCACCGTGCCGAACATCGACTACCGCACCGCCGAAGCCCCGCTGACCGATCTGGCCATCGTGGACGTGCCGGTCGAGGACCTGCTGGTCGTCACCGCCGGTAACGTGGATCGCGGCCAGGAGACGATCACCAAGTCCATCAAGGACAACCAGGAGTGGATCAAGCGCGTGATGGAGGCCAACAACCTCGAAGCCGCCGGTCCGTTCCGCATCATCACCACCGATTTCGGTGCTGAGAAGTACGCCTTCGACGTGGCCCAGCCGGTCAAGAAGAAGGGTGCTGACGGTGCGTCCGCTGAAGCCCTGACCGTCAAGATCGACGGTGGTGCGCCGGTCAAGTACGTGCACGTTGCGCCGCATCGTTCGGCCCACGCGGCCTACACCGGCCATATGGCCGGCCTGGATATCGCCCGCAACGCCCTGCGTGCGTGGTCGGTGACCAACGGCAACGAAGTGATCGATCGTCCGTACGAGTCCTGGAAGGACGGCGTGGACAAGTCGTTCACGCCGGAAGGCACGTACGACATCTACTGGGCCGTCAAGTAAACCGACGGTTGCCGTGATGTAACGCACGACGAAAAACGCGCCGCTCCCTGCGGCGCGTTTTTTTTTGCTCCCCACCCGGAGCGCCTTGGAAGGATGCACGCATGCTCAACCTGGAACGACGCGCACGCAAACCCTCGCTGCTGGCCTGCCTCGGCGGCCTGTTGGCGGCCACGGCAGTGGGCCTGTCGGCCTACGCCTCGCACGGCATCGCCGATCCGCTGGCGCAGTCGCACGTCACTACCGCCGCGCTGTATGCCTTCGGCCACGGACTGGCGCTGGCGGTCCTCGGCCCCACCCAGCAGAACAGCGTGGGCAAGTTGGCGCTGTACGGGCTGCTGCTGGGCACGCTGCTGTTCTCGGGCAGCCTGGTCGGCGGCGCGCTGTGGCAGTGGAGCACGCAGTTGGCCCCGATCGGCGGCACCGCGCTCATGCTGGGCTGGCTGGTGTACGGCCTGAACGCGCTGCGGCGCTGACATGCCGCGCTTCCGCCGCGGTTTCGATGTGCAGCACGCGCACGACTGGTTGAGTCGGCGCGATCGTCGGCTGGGCGCGTGGATGAAAAAGCTCGGCCCGATCAATGCGCAGCCGGGCTGGTCGAAATCCTTCGATCCGGTCGACGCGCTGGCGCGGGCGATCCTGTTCCAGCAGCTCAGCGGCAAAGCCGCCTCCACGATTGTGGGACGGGTGGAAGTGGCCATCGGCAGCGCGCGACTGCACGCCGATACGCTTGGCCGCATCGACGATGCCGCGCTGCGCGTGTGCGGGGTATCGGGCAACAAGGCGCTGGCGCTGCGCGACCTGGCCCGGCGCGAGACCGCTGGCGAGATCCCGGATCTGCGCCGGATGTCGGTGATGGAGCACGACGCGATCATCGACGCGCTGGTGCCGATCCGCGGCATCGGCCGTTGGACGGTGGAGATGATGCTGATGTTCCGCCTCGGTCGGCCGGACATCCTGCCGATCGACGACCTCGGCATCCGCAAAGGCGCCCAGCGCGTGGACAAGGCCGAGGCCATGCCGACGCCAAAGGAACTGCTGGCGCGCGGCGAAAAGTGGGGCCCGTACCGGACCTATGCCAGCCTGTACCTGTGGCGGATCGCCGACTTCACGGTGGATCCGAAGGTGAAGACCAACCGTTCGCAGACGTAAAACATCCGGTAGAGCCGAGCCATGCTCGGCAACGGCGCAGGACCCCGGTAGAGCCGAGCCATGCTCGGCTGCACGCAGAGCCCGGTAGAGCCGAGCCATGCTCGGCTGCGCGCAGAGCCCGGTAGAGCCGAGCCATGCTCGGCTGCGCGCAGAGCCCGGTAAAGCCGAGCCATGCTCGGCTGCGCGCAGGGCCCGGTAGAGCCGAGCCATGCTCGGCTGCGCTGGCCCGGCAGGCAGAAGCTGCCGAGCATGGCTCGGCTCTACACGTTCGCTGGCCCGGCAGGCAGAAGCTGCCGAGCATGGCTCGGCACTACCAGGCTTGCAGACCCAGCAGACAGAAGCTGCCGAGCATGGCTCGGCACTACCCGGTTTGGTGCCAGCACCAGTGCCACGGTTCGTAGACGATGCCATGCGGGTTGTCGCGCGGGTAGCTCAGCTGGAACCCGAAACGGTCCGCGTGCTGCTGCAGCCAGGCAAATGCCGCCGTGTGTTCGAAACCCTCTTCGGCCGGTGGCTCGCCGGGTGTGCCGATGTCCAGCGCGAAGCCGCTGTGGTGCTCGCTGTAGCCCGGGGCGGCATTGACCTTGAGGATGTCGGAAACGTCCAGGCCGCGCGCGCGTTTGCGCTCGAAAATGCCCAGCTGGTAGGCATGGCTGCGATAACCGGAGATCGCATCGAGCGCGATCCCATCTACCGCCGCCTGCTGGCGCAGACGCTGCCACCCGCGCGCGGCACTGCGACGCAGCCAGAGCGGACGGCGGTAGCGGTCGACGCCGGCCAGGCGCAGGTGCGCCGGTTCGGCCTCCAGCGCCAGGCCGGTTGCCTTTTCATACGCGTCTGCATCGATGCCGAGCTGTTCCAGCCGTTGTTGGAGGCCGCTGAGCGGCAGCAGGGATGCGTCCGCCCTGCCGCGCCCTTGTGCCAGCCCTTGCGCGTCCAGCGCATCGAGCGCGGCCTCGATGCCGTGTTCGCGCATCAGCCGTGGCACCAGCGGCAGCACCCCATGCGCGGACACCACCGCCAGGTAGCGACCATCGCGTTTGCGCCGAAGCACCCAACGCGCCTGGGCCAGTGCACGCGCGTCGGCGTTGCTGCGCGCGCGCAGCAGGCCGCCGGGCCACAATTCGATGTCGGCGGTGTTGATCAGCAGGGCAGGGGCGCGGCGCATGGGGTCAGCTTAGTGCGTGCGGCCGGGCGCGGCCAGCGCCTGCAGGGCCGTCAGCAGCGCGCGCGGGTTCTCGGGGCTGATCACCAGCGCGCTGCCGTCGCGCAGCGGCAGGTACAGCACGCGGCTGCTGTCGGTGAGCAGGCAGAACGCCTTGCTGCGGTCGCGCATCCGGTAGTGCCCGGACTGGAATCCCGGCATGCCGTAGCCATTGGTCTTGGTCGTCGGCTTGAGGCTGCCATGCTCGGCCAGGTCCACCACGCGTGCGCGCTCCAGCACGATGTCCTGCACCGGCACGCGCTTGCGATAGAACGTGGAGACCACCTCCAGCTGACGGTCCTGCAGGCGGATGCGGCGACGGAAGAACATCGCGCTCAGCACGGCAGTGAGCACCACCAGGAAGGGCACGGTGAAGCCCAGTTCGTATGGCGTGCGCTGGTCCGATTGCAGCGTGGTGACCACGATCAGCGCCGCACTGGCCAGCATGGGCACCCACAGCCACAGCAGGTGCCAGACCGGGGCCGGGGCGACGGCGAAGTCGTTGACGGCAGGCGAGGGCGCGGCCATCTCAGATCTCCTTCTTGAAGATCAACAGCGCCACGCCCATCGGTTGGGTCTGCAGCACGTTCACCAGTTCCCAGCCGAGCTGGCCGTGCCGGTTGAGTTCGGCCTGCATCTCATCCGGCTTCAACCCCGTCCACGACGGTTGCAGCTCGACGGTCAAATAGCTCCAGCGCTTGCTCATTCCTTGCTCTCCTTGCTCGAATCGGGTTTGGGAAGGCGGCCGGCCTTGCGCAGGGCATCGCGCAGGACGTACTCGATCTGCGCGTTGGCGCTGCGCAGCTCGTCATCGGCCCAGCGCTGCAACGCCGCCAGGATGTCGGCGTTGATCCGCAGCGGATAGGCTTTCTTCTCGCTCATGGCTCAGTACAACGACCCGGCATTGATGACCGGCTGGGTGCCGCGGTCCGAGCACAGCACCACCAGCAGGTTGCTGACCATGTGCGCCTTGCGCTCCTCATCCAGCTGCACCACGCCGTTCTTCTGCAGTTCGGCCAGCGCCATTTCGACCATGCCCACCGCACCGGCGACGATGCGCGTGCGTGCGGCGATCACCGCATTGGCCTGCTGGCGCTGCAGCATCGCCTGGGCGATTTCCGGGGCGTAGGCGAGATGGCTGATGCGCGCGTCGATCACCTGCACGCCGGCGTCGGCCAGGCGCTCGGCCAGTTCGTCCTTGAGGTGCTGGGAGATTTCGGCGGYGTGGCTGCGCAGCGACAGCTGGCCGTCCTCGTGCTGGTCGTAGGGGTAGCTGGTGGCCATCGCGCGCAGCGCCGATTCGGACTGGATGTGCACGAAGCTCTCGTAGTCGTCCACGTTGTAGACCGCCTCGGAGGCATCGACCACCTGCCACACGATCACCGCGGCGATCTCGATCGGGCTGCCGTCCAGTTCGTTGACCTTGAGCTTGCCGCTTTCGAAGTTGCGCACGCGCTGGCTGACCTTCTTCTTGCTGAAGAACGGGTTGTTCCAGCGCAGACCGTTGTCCTTGACCGTGCCCACGTACTTGCCGAACAGGCTCACCACCACCGCCTGGTTGGGCTGCACGGTGTACAGGCCGGTCAGGCTGAGCAGGGCCAGGATGGCCAGCGCCACGCCGCTCAGCATCCAGGTGGGCGCCACCGGGAACGCGCGCGCGCCGGAGATGAACAGCCACACCGACAGCCCCAGCAGGACCAGCACCAGCAGCAGGAACGGCAGGCCGGACAGTGAGCGGAGGGTCTTCTCTTTCATGGCGGGGCGTCCTTGGGCAATTGAATCAAAAGATATCAAATTGATATCACAATGCAAGTCGGTCTGCCCGCTTTCCGGCCGACGCTCTAGAATGCCCTCCCGCCCCCTAATGTCCGGAACCGCCATGACCACGCTCGGTACGCCGCTGTCTCCCTCCGCCACCCGCGTCCTGCTGCTGGGCTCGGGCGAACTGGGCAAGGAGGTCGCCATCGAGCTGCAGCGGCTGGGGGTGGAGGTGATCGCCGCCGACCGCTACGCCGACGCGCCGGCGATGCAGGTCGCCCACCGCGCGCATGTGATCGACATGCTCGATGCGATGGCGCTGCGCGCGCTGATCGCCAAGGAGCAGCCGCACCTGATCGTGCCGGAGATCGAAGCGATCCATACCGAAACCCTGGTCCAGCTGGAGCAGGAAACCGGCCAGCGCGTGGTGCCCACCGCGCGTGCCGCACGCCTGACCATGGACCGCGAAGGCATCCGCCGGCTCGCCGCCGAAACCCTCGGCCTGCCGACCTCGCCCTACCGGTTCGTGGATACCGAGGCCGACTACCGCGCCGCCGTGGCCGTGATCGGCCTGCCGTGCGTGGTCAAGCCGGTGATGTCCTCCTCGGGCAAGGGCCAGAGCACGCTGCGCAGCGAGAGCGACATCGCCCCGGCCTGGGAATACGCGCAGACCGGCGGCCGCGCCGGCGCCGGCCGCTGCATCGTCGAAGGCTTCATCGACTTCGAGTACGAAATCACCCTGCTCACCGTGCGCCACGCCGCAGGCACCTCGTTCTGCGCGCCGATCGGGCACTGGCAGAAGGACGGCGACTACCGCGAAAGCTGGCAGCCGCAGCCGATGTCGCCGCGCGCGCTGGCGCGTGCCGAGGAAATCTCGCAGGCGATCACCGACGACCTGGGGGGCTGGGGCCTGTTCGGGGTGGAGCTGTTCGTGAAGGGCGACGAGGTGTGGTTCAGCGAAGTCTCGCCGCGCCCGCACGACACCGGCCTGGTCACCCTGGCCTCGCAGGAACTGAGCGAATTCGCGCTGCATGCGCGCGCCATCCTCGGCCTGCCGATTCCGCTGATCCGCCAGAACGGTCCCTCGGCGTCGTGCGCGATGCTGGCCCATGGCGAAGGCGTCCCGTTCTTCAGCAACGTCGCCGCCGCGCTGGAACATCCGGATTCATCGCTGCGCCTGTTCGGCAAGCCCACCGTGCATGGCCATCGCCGCGTCGGCGTGACCTTGGCGCGGGGCGCCGATATCGAGGACGCGCGGAAGATCGCGCGTGAGGCGGCCCAGGCAATCGGGATCGAACTGCACTCCTGATCCTGCCGCGCGTTGTCTTCCGGCGACGTACTGCAGATGCAAGAACGGCGGGCAATGCCCGCCGTTTTCTTGACCGTGGTACTGCGGGTTACTTCACATCCACCCACACCAGGTGGTGATCGCTGCCGTCGGCGATCTTCGCCTCCGGGCGGTTGTTGTCCGGCCAGAACACGCCGCTGCCCACGTAGCTGAAACCGACCGACGGCAGCACGTAATCCAGGCGCATGGTGCCGGCCTTCGGGCCGAAATCGCCGGTGGCATGGAAGGGCGCGCCCTTGCGCGCGATGCCCTTTTCCGCATATGCCAGGCTGGTCTGCTCGGCACCCACGCTGCGCGGGGTCGGGTAGCGCAGTACGCGCGGATGTTCGATCAGCTCCACGATTGCCTCGTGGCGGCCATCGCCATCGACCGGATCGTTGTTCAGGTCACCCAGGATCACAAAGCGCGCGTCCTGCTGCAGGCCGCCGCACTGGCCGCGGTCATCGCACAGCCACGGTTTGCTGCCGGCCGACAGGTATTCCTGCCACAGCCGCAGTTCGTCGTGGTTGCGCGCGGCATTGCGCTTTTCCGGCCCGTCGAACACCGGCGGGGTCGGGTGCGAGACCAAGGCATGCACCACGCCGTTCGGGGTGGTCACCGGCACGTCCCAATGCGACTTGGACGACAGCCGCAGCTGCGACCACACGTGGTCGTTGTAGAAGGATTTGCCGGTGCGCGGGTCGATCGGGCGCAGCGCGCCGGGCAGGGTGCTCCACTTCAGCAGCTGGAAACTGCGTACCTTGGCCGCGTCGATCGGGTAGCGCGACAGCACCAGCATGCCGTACTGGCCCGGGTGCAGGCCGTAGCCCCACGCATCGTTGCCGCGCGCGCGGCCGTCGCCGCCAATCTGGCCGTTGTTGTCCAGGTCCAGCCCGCTCTGCACGCCGGTATTGACCGGGGCCAGGTAGCGGTAGGCGTAGTGCAGCGGCTCGGCGCCGCCGGGCTGGGCGGTTTCCAGGTAGCGCTGCTGGAACAGGTCGGCCGCACGGTGCGCGTCGTCGTAGTCGAACTCGTTGAGCAGCACCAGGTCCGGACGCACCTGCTGCAGCACCGCGGCGATCTTGCGCGCGTGTTCGCTGTCGCCTTCCAGCTCGGCGATCAGCCCGCCGGTCTCGTCGTTGTACAGCGAGGTGTTGTAGGTGGCGATCCGCAGCGGCGCGGTGGGGGCTTCCGGCATGGCGGCGGTCTTGGCAGGGGACTGGGCGCAGGCGCTGCACAGCAGGGCCAGGGCAAGGATCAGGGGATGGGCGTTCATCGGCCTATTTTGCACCCGGACGCATTGCAATGCTGCGTCAACGCCCGTCCAGTTCGTCGTCGAAGGCGTGCCAGCGGCGGCCGTCGTAAGCCTCCAGCGGGCGGAAGCGGCGCTTGTAGTCCATCTTGCGGTGGTCGCGGATCCAATACCCCAGGTACAGGTGCGGCAGCTGCTCGCGACGGGCCCAGGCAATCTGCTGCAGGATGGCGAAGGTGCCCAGGCTGCGGTGGGCCTGGTCGGGGTCGAAGAACGTGTACACCGCCGACAGCCCCTGCGGGGTCACGTCGGTGACCGCCACCCCCAGCAGGGCGCCACGGCGGCCAGCCTCGGCGGGCGCACGCAGTTCCATGAAGCGGCCCTGCGCCCACTGGCCGATCAGGAACTGGTCGAACTCATGCGGGCCGTGTTCGTCCATGCCGCCCTGGGCATGCCGGTGGGTGAGGTAGCGGTGGTAGAGCGCGAACTGCTCTTCGGTCTGCTCGGCGGCCACGATCCGCACTTCCAGGTCGGCGTTGCGAGCCAGGCAGCGGCGCTGGCTGCGGTCCGGGGCGAAGCGCGCCACCGGCACACGCACCGACACGCAGGCGTGGCAGTTGGCGCAGTGCGGCCGGTACACCAGGTCGCCGGAACGGCGGAAGCCCCAGCTCAGCGCCATCGGGTAAAGCGTGCCCAGGCGCGCGTCCTGGGGATCGAGCACCAGGTCGCGCGCGGCCCGTTCCGGCCAGTAACCACAAGGGTGGTCACCGGTCTGGAACAGTCGCAGCTCGTCGTCGCGGTCGCCGTGTATTGCCATGCGCCCAGCATAGCGCCGGGGCGTCGCAGGGGGCGCGACTGTCTGCCAAATGAACATCGCCGGCCAGGCTGTCAACGCCGCCGCCGCCCGGGCGTTGTTACCGGTGTGGGTGCCACGCACCGCACGCCGATACCTTACGAACCGGAGTGATCCATGCGCAATCGCAAACCCCTTCTGCTGCTGGCCCTGCTGCTGTCCACCGGCGCTGCCGGCCTGGCGGTCGCCGCCGATGCGCCGACGCCCGCCGACCCGCCGGCCCGCCCCACGCTCGACACCAACGGCGATGGCGTCATCGACCGTGCCGAGGCGGCCAAGGCCCCGCGCCTGGCCGCGCAGTTCGACTCCCTGGACAAGAACAAGGATGGCAAGCTCTCGCGCGAGGAAATGCCGCGCTGGCACGGCAAGCGGCATGGGCGTGGCCCGGGTGGCGGCGGTGACAGGATGGCCAAGCTGGACACCAACAAGGATGGCCGCATCAGCCGCGAGGAAGCCAAGGCCGATCCGCGCCTGGCCGCCCGCTTCGACCAGATGGATGTCAACAAGGACGGCTACCTGGACAAGGCCGACCGCGAGCTGCGCATGAAGCAGCACCGTGACGCCTGGTTCGCCGCAGCCGATACCAACAAGGACGGCCAGCTGAGCAAGGCCGAGTTCGACGCCRCCAAGGGCCCGTTCGGTGGTCCGCGTGGGGGCCACGGCGATGGCAAGCACCGCGATGGCAAGCCGCCGATGCCGCCGAAGGCACCGGCCACCAAGTAAGCCGATCCACGGGTAAACACACAGCGCCGGTCATCGACCGGCGCTGTGTCGTTTCTACAGCCGACCGGTCTGCCGCAGGCTGTAGAGCACCAGGATCGCCACCCCCAGGGTGACCACCACGATCGCCGCGCGGCCGTACATCAGCTGGTACTTCCAGTTCGGTCCACGGCGGCCATGGCGGGCGGCATCGCGCGCCAGCATGGGCGCCATCACTTTCTGCAGCGGGAACAGGCACTGATAGTTCACTGCGCCCATGCCCGCCGCCATCGCAGTCAGCAGCAGCCAGACCGGTGCCTCCAGCACGCTCAGCATCAGCACCGACAGGCACATCACCAGCGCGGTGACGCTGCTGAGGACCACGAATGCGCGGACCTGCTCGCGCTCGCGCGGGGTTTCCGCGTAGGACAGCAGATAGCGCCCGCCAAGGTAGCTGCCGAGCATGCCGCCAAGCAGGCTGCCGACGACCGTGCCGATGCCCAACATCTGGCCGGGGGCGGCGGTCTGGCTGAGCGCGGCGCTCAACGAGCCCAGCGCGGTGCCGCCGGACAACGTGGCACCGCCGAGGCCCAGCTTGCTGGTGCCCAGTCCGGTGCCGAGCAGGATCGCGGCGCTGGCCGTGCCGGGGGCGGCGATGATCAGCACCGAGGCCAGGGTGGTGGCGAAGGCGGCGCTGGGGGCGCTGCTGCGGGCGAAGTCGCCGAAGCGGCGCAGCATCTCTTCGCGCACGCTGGCGCGGGCGCGCGACAGCCGCTTGCGTACCGCCGCGTCGCTGAGGCCCAGCAGCTCGGCCACCTGCTGCGAACTCTGGCCTTCGCGGTAGTACAGCAGCAGGGTTTCCCGGGCGTCTTCGGGCAGCGCCGAGATGATTTCCTCGGCCGCCAGTTCTTCTTCCACCCGCTGCATCCGCTCGGGCGCGGTCGGGCCGGGATCGGCGGCCATGTTGATCGCGATCTCGGCCGCTTCGCCGGACAGCGGTCGGCCGCGGTTGGCGCGCAGCCAGTCGCGGGCCAGGTTGCGGGTGATCTGGCGCAGCCAGGGCAGGAAGCTGGACGGGTTGTGCAGCTGGGTGAGCTGCTGCCAGGCCTTGATGAAGGCTTCCTGGGCGATGTCTTCGCTGGCCTGCACGTCACGGGTGATCGCCAGGGCGATCGCGGTGACGGTGTTCTGGCAGGCCAGCACGATGCGGCCATAGGACTGCGTGCAGCCCTTGGCGGCGGCGGGCAGGTCGCGTTCCAGGGTGGTGGTCAGCAGCAGCGTCATGGCGTCCTTCCCGGGGGTGAGCCGAGTATGACGACCGCAGCGACGGAATGTGACCGGGCAGTGCCGGCCGCTGGCCGGCTCCGCAGATACCCGCTCGCAGGTAGTGCCGGCCGCTGGCCGGCTCCGCAGATACCCGCCCGCAGGTAGTGCTGGCCGCTGGCCGGCTCTGCAGCTACCCGCCCGCAGGTAGTGCCGGCCGCTGGCCGGCTCCGCAGCTACCCGCCCGCAGAAGC
>NZ_JBFULO010000066.1:0-14058 GCF_054049855.1 Stenotrophomonas sp. P5_B8
TTTGGTTGTCTGGAAGCCGGGCAACGCCCGGCTCTACGGGGTGGAGAGGGAGGTCGTCGGAGCGTCGATGACCGCGCTGGCGCGGAAACCGGCTTCGGCGAAATGGATCAGTTCGCGGGCGGCATGGGCACGATGCGCCGCTTCGGTGACACCGGCGGGTCGCTTGATCAGGCCGAAATCGGCCATCGCATAGGTCAGCGACCCGGCCAGGAAGTCCAACCGCCAGTACAGCTCTTCCTTGCTCAGCTCCGGCACGCAGGCCGCGATGGCCTTGCCGAAATCGCGCAGTACATGGCCGTAGTGGTCGGAGAGGAACTTGCGCAGGTTGTCGTTCTTCTCGGCATAGGCGCGGGCGATGACCCGCACGAAGGCGCCGCCGGTCTGGCGGTCCTGGGCCATCGCCAGCGCCGGTTCGACGAACGCGGCCAGCACCGGGCGCAGCTGGCCGGGATGCTCGCGGCGGGCGCTGTCCAGCTGGGCCAGGCGGGCGGCGGTCATCTCGTCCATGCGACGACGGAACACCTCGTTGACCAGGTTTTCCTTGGACCCGAAGTGGTAGTTGACCGCCGCGATGTTCACGTCGGCCTGGCTGGTGACCTGGCGCAGGGAGGTGCCGGCAAAGCCATGCTGGGCGAACAGCTCCTCGGCCGCGCCGAGAATGCGGTCCTTGGTGGAGAAATGAGCGGGCTTGGCCATGGGGCGGGCAGAGTTCAATCAAACGATTGTTTGATATTAGACCTGGGGCTGCGCTGGCGCATTGTGCGGCGCAGCAGAAACGGGCGTTCGTTCATCCGCCCCTCCCGGTAGTGCCGGCCGCTGGCCGGCAACCACGCCATTGCCTGAACAGGCCGATCACCACGGCACACAGGGCGTTGCCGGCCAGCGGTCGGCACTACCGCGGGGGCGGGTTACACGTTAGAATTGCCTCACGTATATCAGGCTAAGCCCGCGTTTTGACGCGGGTTTTTTTCATGTTAATCTCGGGCCGATCAGTGGCCCGCCCAACGGAGAATTCCCATGGCGCTGGAGCGCACCCTTTCCATCATCAAGCCGGACGCCGTCGCCAAGAACGTCATCGGTGAAATCTACGCCCGCTTCGAAAAGGCCGGCCTGAAGGTCGTCGCCGCCAAGTACAAGCAGCTGTCGCGCCGTGAAGCCGAAGGCTTCTACGCCGTGCACCGTGAGCGTCCGTTCTTCAACGCGCTGGTCGAGTTCATGATCTCCGGCCCGGTGATGATCCAGGCGCTGGAAGGCGACAACGCCGTGCTGGCCCACCGCGACCTGCTGGGCGCCACCAATCCGAAGGAAGCCGCTGCGGGCACCATCCGCGCCGACTTCGCCGAATCCATCGATGCCAATGCCGCCCACGGCTCGGACTCGGTCGAGAACGCCGCGATCGAAATCGCCTACTTCTTTGCCGCGACCGAAGTCGTCTCGCGCTGAGAGTGATGCCGTGAACGAGGTCGTACAGCCAACCGCCATCCCCGTCGTGCTCGTCCCGAGCATGCCGGTGGCCAAGCAGAACCTGCTCGACCTCGATCGCGAGGGTCTGGAGCGCTTMTTCGCCGACACGCTCGGCGAAGCGCGCTACCGCGCCCATCAGGTGATGAAGTGGATCCACCACCACTACGTCACCGATTTCGATGAGATGACCGACCTGGGCAAGGCGCTGCGCGCCAAGCTCAAGCAGCATGCCGAGGTCCTGGTCCCGAACATCGTGTTCGACAAACCCTCCGCCGACGGCACCCACAAGTGGCTGCTGGCGATGGGCAGCGATGGCAAGAACGCCATCGAAGCGGTCTACATCCCGGACAAGAACCGCGGCACGCTGTGCGTGTCCTCGCAGGTCGGCTGCGCGCTGAACTGCACGTTCTGTTCGACCGCCACCCAGGGCTTCAACCGCAACCTCTCCACCGCCGAAATCATCGGGCAGGTGTGGGTGGCCGCGCGTCATCTGGGCAACATCCCGCACAAGCAGCGTCGTCTCACCAATGTGGTGATGATGGGCATGGGCGAGCCGTTGATGAATTTCGACAACGTCGTGCGCGCCATGAGCGTGATGCGCGACGACCTGGGCTACGGCCTGGCCAACAAGCGCGTGACCCTGTCGACCTCCGGCCTGGTGCCGCAGATCGATCGGCTGTCGGCGGAAAGCGATGTGTCTCTGGCGGTGTCGCTGCACGCGGCCAACGATGCGCTGCGCGAGACGCTGGTCCCGCTGAACAAGAAGTACCCGATCGCCGAGCTGATGGCCTCGTGCGCGCGCTACCTGCGCGCCAACAAGCGCCGCGAATCGGTCACCTTCGAATACACCCTGATGAAGGGCATCAACGACCAGCCCGAGCATGCCCGGCAGTTGGCGCGGCTGATGCGCCAGTTCGACAACGCCGTGCAGGCCTCGCACGCAGGCAAGGTCAACCTGATTCCGTTCAATCCGTTCCCGGGCACGCGCTACGAGCGTTCCGGCGATACCGAAATCCGCGCGTTCCAGAAGATCCTGCTGGATGCGCAGGTGCTCACCATGGTGCGACGCACCCGTGGCGACGACATCGATGCCGCCTGTGGCCAGCTCAAGGGCCAGGTGCTGGATCGCACGCGTCGCCAGGCCGAGTTCAACAAGACATTGCAGGAAGGGAAGAGCCGGGATGCCGCTGCCTGAAATCCGATTGCCAGCCGTTGTTTTCATCGCGCTGGCATTGGTCGGCTGCGGTAAACAAGGTATCAGGCCGCCCACCGGGAATTTGGCGGTCGCGCCGGTGTACGAGGTCCGCGACAACGCGTCGATCCGGCAGCGGGTCGGTTACCAGGACCAGATGACCCTGGCCACCGAAGCGTTCCGCGCCGGCCAGGCCCAGGCGGCGGAAAAGAAGGCGCGCGCGGCGGTGAAGATCGATGGCAGCCGCCCGGACGCGTACCTGCTGCTGGCCAACATCGCCAGYCAGCGCGGTGCCGACACCGAGGCCGGCACCCTGTACCGCAAGGCCGTCGACGTGGCGCCGGGGCAGGGCGATGCACTCAACAACTATGGCGCCTGGCTATGTACGCATGGCCAGGCCGCCGAATCGCTGGTCTGGTTCGACCGCGCCATGGCGGCCCCCGGCTACGCCACGCCGGGCTCGGCGCTGGCCAATGCCGGTGGCTGCGCGCTCGATGCGGGGCAGTCCGAACGGGCCGCCCGCGACCTGCGCCGCGCCATCGAACTGGACCCGACCAACGCCTATGCCCTCGAGTCGATGGCTCGCAGCGAGTTCGCCCAAGGCCGGTATTTCGAGGCCCGGGCCTTCTCGCAACGTCGTCTCGCGGCTGCACCGGCCACACGTTCCGTGTTACAACTTGCGTCTCAAATCGAGGCGCAGCTCGGCGACGACGTGGCATCCGGTCGCTATCTGCAGCGAATTCGCAACGAATTTCCGCAGGATGCGGCACCTAATCCCCGGGGTTGAAGCATTGTGATTGATGACCAGACTGTGAACGCTTTTGATACCGCCGCCGGCTGTGGAGCTCGTCTCCGGCAGGCGCGGGAAGCGGCAGGACTGACGCTCGAAGCAGTGGGGCAGCAGTTGCACATGCCGATGCAGGTCGTGAAATCGCTTGAAGAAGAGCAGTGGCAGCGCCTCGGCGCGCCGGTGTTCGTGCGCGGCCAGCTGCGCAGTTACGCGCGGCTGCTCAAGGTCGACCTGGGCGACGTGCTGGAACAGGCCCGGATCGGGCCGGTGGTCCCGCCGCAGCTGGTCAGCCATACGCACACCCCGCGGGCGCGCCGCATCGCCGAGAGTCTCGGCCGCCGGGTGCTGTATGTCGGTATCACCGCCGTGCTGGCGGTGCCGGTGTGGTTTGCCACCCGTGGTCATTTCGATGGCAGCGCCGCCGCGCCCAGTACCGCCTCGCTGGACGTTGTACCGGCAGCGGTTCCGATGAGCGGCAGTCCGGCCCCGGCCGAGTCGGTCCACCCGGACGCGGCTCCGATCGTGGCTACCCCGGCCGCGCCGTCGGCGCCTTACCTGGCCTCGTTGACACCCGTGCCGCGCCCGGCCACCGCCGCGACGGCACCGACCGGTGCGCTCAGCCTGCAGTTCAAGGGCGACAGTTGGGTGGACATCGCCGCCCCGGACGGCAGTACCGTCGAAAAGGCCCTGATCAAGTCCGGCGACACCCGCAGCTTCAGCCCCGGCCAGGTCGGGCGCATGACGCTCGGCAACGCGTCGGCGGTCGAGGTTCAGCAGGCCGGCACTATCGTCGACCTTTCGCCCTACCAGCGAGCCAACGTGGCACGCTTTACGGTATCCTCTGACGGCTCCGTGGCCCCAGTTCCGCACTGAGCCGCGTTTCCCAATCCAATTCAAACAGCTCCTCCTTCACAGGCGGGGCGAGAGTACGCATGGCGATCGACGACCTGCTCGACGAGCACGAACAAAGTGAACGCGTCCGCGGCTGGCTGCGGAAGAACGGTGTCAGCATCCTCGCCGGTGTGGCGATCGCGATCGGCGGCATCGCCGGTTGGCAGTGGTGGCAGAAGGAGCACAGCAACTCGCTTGCTGGTGCCAATGTCCAGTACCAGGCGGTGCTCAAGCACCTGCAGGACAAGAACCTGGCGGAAGCGGCCAAGGGCGTGAAGGCGCTCGACGACGGCAAGGCCAACATCTATTCGGACCTGGCTGCGCTGCAGCTGGCCAAGGCCCAGGTCGAAGCCGGCAAGAATGATGACGCGCTGGCGACCCTGCGCGCGATCAAGGCCGACCCGGAGTTCCAGCCGGTCATCGAGCAGCGCATCGCGCGCCTGCTGCTGGCCACCGGCAAGCATGACGAGGCGCTCAAGGCGCTCGGCGACGCCACCGACAGCGCCAGCCTGGAAATCCATGGCGACGTGTTGATGGCGCAGGGCAAGCGTGATGCTGCCCGGCAACAGTATGAGAAGGCGCTCAAGACGCTGGACGTGGCAGCGCCGCAGCGGCGTCTGCTTGAAACCAAAGTGACGGATGCCGGTGGCAACGTCACCGATGCTGCGGAGTCGGTGTAATGAAGCAGATGGTCATGATCAAGCGCGTTGCCACCCTGGTCCTGTTGGGCGTGGCGTTGTCCGGCTGCACCACCGTCAAGGGGTGGTTCGCCGGTAAGGACGCGGCCRCCAAGAAGGCCCTCGAGCCGGCGGAACTGGTGAAGTTCGAGCCGACCGTCAAGGTCGACAAGCTCTGGAGCGTCAACGTCGGCAAGGGCGAGAAGCGCATCGGCGTGCGCCAGGGCCCGGCCGTGGCCGATGGCCGCGTGTATGCGGCGGCGATCTACGGTGGCGTGYACGCCATCGACCTGCAGACCGGCAAGAAGGTCTGGACCTGGGAGCCGGCCAAGGAAAAGAAGAAGCCCAAGCTGCGCCTGTCCGGTGGTCCCGGCGTCGGCGAAGGCCTGGTGGTGATCGGTACGCTTGATGGCCAGGTGATCGCCCTCGATGCCAACGACGGCACCGAAAAGTGGCGTGGCAAGGTGACCGGCGAAGTGATTTCCGCCCCGGCCGTTGGCCAGGGCATGGTGTTCGTCCGCAGCAACGACGGTCGCGTGACCGCGCTGGACGCCGGCAACGGCACCCAGCGTTGGTTCAACCCGCGCGAGCTGCCGGCACTGACCGTGCGTGGCAATGCGGCGGTGGTGGCCGGCCCGGGCGTGCTGTTCATCGGCAACGACGACGGCAGCGTGTCTGCGCTGGCGATGACCGACGGCCGCACCGTGTGGGACCAGATGGTCGCCAACGGTGAAGGCCGCACCGAGCTGGAGCGCATGTCCGACGTGGACGGCGCCCCGGTGCTGGAAGGCAATACGCTGTTCGTGAGCAGCTTCAAGAGCCAGACCATGGCGATCGAAGGCCCGACCGGCCGTCCGCTGTGGACCCGTGACCATGGTGGCGCCGGTGGCGTGGCCCTGACCTCGGGCAATGTGTTCGTCACCGACAACAAGGGCGGCGTGTTCGGCCTGGACAAGAACAGTGGCACCGCGATGTGGTCGCAGACCGGCCTGGCCCGGCGCTCGCTGACCGGTCCGGCACTGCAGGGCGACTATATCGTGGTCGGCGACTACAAGGGGTATCTGCACTGGTTGCGGACCGACAATGGCGAGTTCGCAGCTCGCGCCAAAAGTGGCGGCGACGCCCTGCTGGCGCAACCGGTAGCCGCCGATGGGATTCTGCTGGTGCAGAACGTTGATGGAAAGCTGACCGCATTCCGGTTGGCACAATAAGGAGTTACCGCGATGCTGCCCTTGGTCGCCCTGGTTGGACGGCCGAATGTCGGCAAGTCCACGCTGTTCAATGCGTTTACCCGTACGCGCGACGCGCTGGTCCATGACCAGCCCGGCGTGACCCGGGACCGTAATTACGGTGTTTGTCGTCTTAACGAAGACCACCCGTTCCTGGTGGTCGATACCGGCGGTATCGCCGGTGAAGAAGAAGGTCTGGCCGGTGCTACCGCCCGCCAGGCCCGCGCCGCCGCCGCCGAGGCGGATCTGATCCTGTTCGTGGTCGACGCCCGTGAGGGCCCGATGGACGACGAGATCCTCTCCTGGCTGCGCAAGCTGGCGCGCCCGACCGTGCTGTTGATCAACAAGATCGACGGCATGAACGAAGATACCGTGCGTTCGGAGTTCGCCCGCTACGGCTTCGCCGAAATGCTGACCGTGTCGGCCGCCCACCGCCAGGGTCTGGACGATCTGCTGGACGAAGTGGTGGAGCGGTTGCCGGAAGAAGGCACCACCGAAACCCTCGACAACGATCCGGACCGCGTGCGTATTGCCTTCGTCGGCCGCCCCAACGTGGGCAAGTCGACGCTGGTCAATCTGCTGCTCGGCGAAGAGCGCATGATCGCCTCCGAAGTGCCCGGTACCACCCGTGATTCGATCTCGGTGGACATGGAGCGCGACGGTCGCGAATACCGCCTGATCGACACGGCCGGCCTGCGTCGCAAGGCGCGGGTGGAGGAAGTGGTTGAGAAGTTCAGCGTGATCAAGACGCTGCAGGCCATCGAGCAGTGCCAGGTGGCCGTGCTGATGCTGGACGCGTCCGAAGGCGTCACCGACCAGGACGCCAGCGTTCTGGGCGCGGTGCTCGATGCCGGTCGTGCGCTGGTGGTGGCGATCAACAAGTGGGACGGCCTGACCGATTACCAGCGCGAGCAGGCTGAAGCGCTGGTGTCGCGCAAGCTCGGTTTCGTGCCGTGGGCCGAAGTGGTGCGCATCTCGGCCAAGCATGGCTCGGGCCTGCGCGAGCTGTTCCGCTGCATCCACGCCGCGCATGCCTCGGCGACGCACGAGTTCAGCACCAGCGAAGTCAACAAGGCGCTGGAAGTGGCCTACGAGACCAACCCGCCGCCGGCGATCCGTGGTCACGTGTCCAAACTGCGTTACGTGCATCCGGGTGGCTCCAACCCGCCGACCTTCATCGTGCACGGTACGCGCCTGAAGGATCTGCCGGAGTCGTACAAGCGCTATCTGGAAAACTTCTTCCGCAAGCGCTTCAAGCTGGTCGGCACGCCGGTGCAGTTCATCTTCCGCGAGGGTGTGAACCCGTACGAAGGCAAGAAGAACGTCCTCACCGAACGCCAGGTCAAGCGCAAGCGCCGCCTGATCAAGCACGTCAAGGGCCGATGATGCAAAGAAGAGCCGGCGAAAGCCGGCTCTTCCGCATCCGGTAGTGCCGAGCCATGCTCGGCAGGCCACGCGCAGCGTGGCAATGATCGAAGCCGGTAGTGCCGAGCCATGCTCGGCAGGCCACGCACAGCGTGGCAATGATCGAACCCGGTAGTGCCGAGCCACGCTCGGCAGCCCACACGCAGCGCGGCAATGATCGACCCCGGTAGTGCCGAGCCACGCTCGGCAGGCCACGCACAGCGTGGCAATGATCGACCCCGGTAGTGCCGAGCCATTCTCGGCAGCCCACGCGCAGCGCGGCAATGATCGACCCCGGTAGTGCCGAGCCATGCTCGGCAAGGCCCTTGCACCTAGCAATTACCGACGCCTGGAGCAGCCGAGCATGGCTCGGCTCTACCGCCCCCCAATCCCCCTGTCCGTCTGCGCGATAATCCTCGCATGAGCACCGTTCCCGAACTCACCCCCGGTCAGGCCCGCGCACGCATCGCCAGCGGCGCCCTGCTGATCGACGTCCGCGAGGCGCACGAGCGGGCMAGCGGCATGGCCGAAGGCGCGCTGGGCATCGCCAAGGGCGACCTGCTGGCCGCGCCGGCGACGCATCTGCCGGCCACCGACCGCGAGTTCGTCCTCATCTGCCAGAGCGGCAAGCGCTCGATGGACGCCGCGCTTGCCTTGCTGGATCACGGGTATACCCACGTGGCGTCGGTCCACGGCGGCACCACCGCCTGGCGTGCTGACGGCCTGCCGCTGGTGCAGCCGCTGCAGAGCGAGGCGGACGCAGATTTCAACGAACGTTATGCGCGTCACCTGCTGCTGCCGCAGGTGGGCGTGGCCGGTCAGCAGGCATTGCTGGCTGCGCGCGTGCTGATGGTCGGGGCCGGCGGCCTCGGCGCGCCGGCCGGTTTCTATCTCGCCGCCGCCGGGGTAGGACACCTGCGCATCGCCGACGATGACGTGGTGGAGCGCAGCAACCTGCACCGGCAGATCCTGCACACCGACGCCAGCATCGGCACGCCCAAGGTGCTGTCGGCGCGCGAACGGCTGCTGGCGCTGAACCCGCAGTTGGACATCGACGCGGTGCAGGCGCGCGTCACCTCGGCGAATGTGGATGCCCTGCTCGACGGGGTCGACGTGGTGCTGGACGGCTCGGACAATTTTCCGCTGCGCTACCTGCTCAACGATGCCTGCATCCAGCACGGCATCCCGCTGGTGTACGGCGCGGTGGAGCGCTTCACCGGGCAGGTCAGCGTGTTCGATGCTGGCCGCCATCGCGGGCAGGCGCCGTGCTACCGCTGCCTGTTCCCGGAGCCGCCGCCGCCCGAATTCGCGCCCAACTGCGCCGAAGCCGGCGTGCTCGGCGTGCTGCCGGGGATGGTCGGGCTGCTGCAGGCCACCGAAGTGCTCAAGCTGCTGCTGGGGATGGGCGAGCCGCTGGTCGGGCGGCTGCTGACCTTCGATGCGTTGGGCATGCATTTTCGTGAGACGCGCCTGCGCCCCGATCCGGACTGCCCCCTGTGTGCGCCCGGCAGGGCCTTCCCCGGCTATATCGACTACGCCGCGTTCTGCAACAGCATCTGATGCGGGTCGCGGGGCAGGGTAGAGCCGACCCATGGTCGGCTGTCCTTGGCGCGGTCTCCGGCGGGGCGAGCAGCCGACCATGGGTCGGCTCTACCGGGTCTGCGCGGTGTTATGGCGCTGTTTGCGAGACGATCTGCCAAGTGAGTCCCGTCATCGTTCTGTTTTCGGCACGATAAAACCTAACACGCACGCTACTTCCATCCGAAGCTTTGCCCTATCGTTGTCTCCATCAATGTAGTTCGGGGAAACAACCGCATGGCGGTGGAAGCAGGTGCCAGTGAACTGGTGAAAGTAGTCGCCCTGCTGGGTGCGGCAGTGGTCATGGTGCCGCTGTTCCGTCGGCTTGGGCTGGGCTCGGTGCTGGGCTATTTCGCCGCGGGCCTGGCGATCGGTCCGTTCGGTTTTGGATGGTTCGCCGACCCCCAGGCCATCCTGCATACCGCCGAACTCGGCGTGGTGATGTTCCTGTTCGTGATCGGACTGGAGATGCGCCCCTCGCACCTGTGGGGGCTGCGCAACGAAATCTTCGGATTGGGCACGCTGCAGATCGTGGTCTGCGGCGCGGTGCTCACCGGGGTGTGCATGTTGCTGGGCCTGCCGGTCAAAGTCGCCTTCATCGGTGCGTTCGGCTTCGTGCTGACCTCCACCGCCGTGGTGATGCAGCTGCTGGCCGAGCGCGGCGACATCGCCTTGCCCTCGGGCCAGAAGATCGTCTCGATCCTGCTGTTCGAAGACCTGCTGATCGTGCCGTTGCTGGCGGTGGTCGCGTTCATCGCACCGGTGCAGGCCGATGCCGGTGAAACTTCGCGCTGGCTCAGCGTGGGCATCGGCGCGGGTGCGATCGTCGGGCTGGTGCTGGTGGGGCGGTTCCTGCTCAACCCGCTGTTCCGCATCCTGGCCGCAGCCAAGGCGCGCGAGGTCATGACGGCCRCTGCGTTGCTGGTGGTGCTCGGCGCGGCGTTGCTGATGCAACTGGGTGGGCTGTCGATGGCGATGGGCGCGTTCCTGGCCGGCGTGCTGCTCAGCGAATCCACCTTCCGCCACCAGATCGAGGCGGACATCGAGCCGTTCCGCGGCATTCTGCTCGGCCTGTTCTTCCTCAGCGTAGGCATGGCGCTGGACCTGACCGTTGTAGCCAACAACTGGCCGCTGATCGTGTCCGGCGTGCTCGCGCTGATGCTGGCCAAGGCGGCGTGCATCTACGCGGTGGCGCGGATCATGGGCAGCGACCACCGCCAGGCGCTGGACAGAGGCGTGGTGATGGCGCAGGGCGGCGAGTTCGCCTTCGTGCTGTTTTCCGCAGCTGCCGCGGCGGGCGTGATCGGGGTGGAGGTCAATGCCAACCTGACCGCGATCGTGGTGCTGTCGATGGCGCTGACCCCGCTGTTCGTGCTGCTGCACGACAAGCTGATGCCCGACCGCGTGATCTCGCTGGAGGGCGTGGAAGCGGCCGATGGCATGTCCGGCAGCGTGTTGATGATCGGTTTTGGCCGCTTCGGCCAGGTCGCCAGCCAGTCGCTGCTGGCGCGCGATGTGGACGTGACCATCATCGACAACGACATCGAGATGATCCAGAGCGCGGAGAAGTTCGGCTTCAAGATCTACTACGGCGACGGCACCCGGCTGGACGTGCTGCACGCCTCCGGTGCCGGCGTGGCGCGTGCCATCGCGGTGTGCGTCAACGACAGCGCGCAGGCCGACCGCATCGTCGAACTGGTCGCCCACCAATTCCCGCAGGCCAAGCTGCTGGTGCGCTCCTTCGACCGCGAACACTCCTTGCGCCTGATCCATGCCGGCGTCGATTTCCAGATCCGCGAGACGTTCGAATCGGCGGTCGCCTTCGGCGAGGCCGCGCTGGTCGAACTCGGCCTGGGCGAAGAGGATGCAGCGACCATCGCCCGCGAGATCCGTCGCCGCGATGCCGAGCGCTTCGAGCTGGAAATCGCTGGCGGCGGACTCATCGCCGGTGCGCACATGACGTTCGGTAATTCGCTGCCCGGCGTGCCGACGCCGACGCCGTTCACTGCGCCCAAGCGCAAGGCGCGCACGCTGAACGCGGACGCGTTGCCGGAAGAGGAATGACGATCAGGTAGTGCCGGCCGCTGGCCGGCAACCATGCAGCGCCATCCGGGCGGATGGGGGCGTGGGCCAGCGGCCACCACGACCGGTGGGCGAGGGGGCCTGAATCAGGGACAATGGACGACCGTCGCCCCCACGCCTGCCGCCCTCGATGAGCTCACCGACCCCCGCACCCGCCGCCCCCGCCCGCATCCTGGACGGACGCCGCATCGCCGAAGACCTGCTGGACAGCCTCAAGGTCCGGGTCGATGCCCGTCTGGCCGCCGGTGGCAGCCGCCCGGGCCTGGCCGTGGTGCTGGTTGGCGGTGACCCGGCCTCGACCGTGTACGTGCGCAACAAGCGCCGCGCGGCCGAGAAGGTCGGCATCGAAGCCTTCGATTACGATCTGCCGGCCGGCACCACCGAGGCCGAACTGCTGGCGCTGATCGACCAGCTCAACCACGATCCGAAGATCCACGGCATCCTGGTGCAGTTGCCGCTGCCGGGTATCCCCGACGCCAGCCGCCTCATCCACCGCATCGACCCGCGCAAGGACGTGGACGGTTTCCATCCGGAAAACGTCGGCCACCTGGCCCTGCGCGAGTTCGGCCTGCGCCCCTGCACGCCGCGCGGCATCGTGACGCTGCTGGGCCACACCGACCAGCCGGTGCGTGGCCGCAACGCCACCATCGTGGGCGTGAGCAACCATGTCGGCCGGCCGATGGGGCTGGAGCTGCTGATCGCCGGCTGCACCGTGACCAGCTGCCACAAGTTCACCCCGCGCGACGTGCTCGAGCGCAGCGTGCGTGACGCCGACATCCTGGTGGTGGCGGTGGGCCGTCCGGGCATCGTTCCCGGCGAATGGGTCAAGCCGGGCGCGGTGGTGATCGATGTGGGCATCAACCGCCTCGACGACGGCCGCCTGGTCGGCGACGTGGGCTTCGAGGCCGCCGCCGAGCGCGCAAGCTGGATCACCCCGGTCCCGGGCGGGGTCGGGCCGATGACCGTGGCGACGTTGATGCAGAACACCATCGAGGCGGCGGAAGCCTTCTGACCGTCTGGTCCTGACTCGCGGTCGGCACCTCCCGCGGCCGTGATCCCGGGCCGACCCGCACCTGCTGTGGCCGTGATCCCGGGCAGACCGACACCTGCCGCGGCAGCGATCCCGGGCTGACCGGCATCTGGCGCAGCCGCGACCTCGGGTAGAGCCGACCGTTGGTCGGCTGCGCCTGGATCGGTGTGCCACCGCGCCAAGAGCAGCCGACCAACGGTCGGCTCTACCGGGTCCGGTGCGACACACCGTCGCATCCGCCCCCTGCCCAAGGCGGCCGAATCAGGGTAAAATGTCGCGCTTCCCCACATCTCGGGTATGCCGATGCTGCGCATCCAGGCTGAAGCTCTCACCTACGACGACGTCTCGCTCGTCCCCGCACACTCCCTGATCCTGCCCAAGGATGTCAGCCTGGAAACCCGGCTGACCCGCGACCTGCGGCTGAAGCTTCCGATCCTTTCCGCGGCCATGGACACGGTCACCGAAGCCCGCCTGGCGATCGCCATGGCCCAGCTCGGTGGCATGGGCATCATCCACAAGAATCTGAGCGTGGAGCAGCAGGCCGCTGAAGTCGCCAAGGTCAAGAAGTTCGAGGCCGGCGTCATCCGCGACCCGATCACCGTCGGCCCGGAAACCACCATCCGAGACGTGCTGGCCCTCACCCAGGCGCGCAACATCTCCGGCGTGCCGGTGGTGGACGGCGGCGGCCAGCTGGTCGGCATCGTCACCCACCGTGACATGCGCTTCGAGACCGAGCTGGACGATCCGGTCCGCCACATCATGACCAAGAAGGATCGCCTGATCACGGTCAAGGAAGGCGCGGCCTCCGATGAAGTGCTGCAGCTGCTGCACCGCAACCGCATCGAGAAGATCCTGGTCGTCAACGATGATTTCGCCCTGCGCGGCCTGATCACCGTCAAGGACATCCAGAAGAACACCGATTACCCCAACGCCGCCAAGGACACCGCCACCCGCCTGCTGGTCGGCGCGGCCGTCGGCGTCGGTGGCGATACCGACCGCCGGGTCGAGGCGCTGGTCGCCGCCGGGGTGGACGTGCTGGTGGTGGACACCGCGCACGGCCACTCGCAGGGCGTGCTGGACCGCGTCAGCTGGGTCAAGAAGCACTTCCCGCAGGTGCAGGTCGTCGGTGGCAACATCTGCACCGGTGAAGCCGCACTGGCGCTGCTGGACAGCGGCRCGGACGCGGTCAAGGTCGGCATCGGCCCGGGCTCGATCTGCACCACCCGCRTSGTCGCCGGTGTCGGCGTGCCGCAGATCACCGCGATCGACTTGGTCGCCGAGGCGCTGCAGGACCGCATCCCGCTGATCGCCGACGGTGGCATCCGTTACTCCGGCGACATCGGCAAGGCGCTGGCCGCCGGTGCCTCCACCATCATGATCGGTGGCCTGCTGGCTGGTACCGAGGAATCGCCCGGCGAGACCGAGCTGTTCCAGGGACGTTCGTACAAGAGCTACCGCGGCATGGGCTCGCTGGCCGCGATGGAGAAGGGGTCCAAGGACCGCTACTTCCAGGACGCCTCCAGCGCCGACAAGCTGGTGCCCGAGGGCATCGAAGGCCGCGTGCCGTACCGCGGCCCGGTTGGCGGCATCATCCACCAGTTGATGGGCGGCCTGCGCGCCACCATGGGCTACGTGGGCTGCGGCACCGTCGAAGACATGCGCACCAAGCCGAAGTTCGTCAAGATCAGCGGCGCCGGCCAACGTGAGAGCCACGTCCACGA
>NZ_JBFULO010000067.1:0-14054 GCF_054049855.1 Stenotrophomonas sp. P5_B8
GGGTAAGGCTGGCGGCGCGTTGACTGGAAGCGGTGGCAGTATCCAGGAAGCGCTCCAGGTCATCCACCCGGCCCATTTCCAGCCGCATCCGCACGATGTCCAGCGCGGACAGGATGCCGGTAAGCATGTTGTTGAAATCGTGCGCGATGCCGCCGGTGAGTTGCCCGATGGCTTCCATTTTCTGCGCCTGGCGCAGCGCGGCCTCGCTGGCCTCGCGCGCGGCCATCTGCGCTTCCAGTTCGCGGGTGCGCTCGGCCACCATCACTTCCAGGTCCTGGGCGTGCTGCTGGCTGGTCTCCAGCGCCATCTTGGAGGCGGTGATGTCGGTGACGAAGACGTGGAAACCGTCGGCCACGCCGTCGGCGACAAACCGCGGGGAGTAACGCACTTCGCTGTCGCGCCGCGACCCATCGCGTCGCGGCCAGCTGACCTCGAACACCACTTCCTCGCCCTGCAGCGCGCGCGCCATCGCCGCATTGCGGCTGTCGGACACATCGATGCCCACCACCTCGCTGACATGCCTGCCGATCACCTCGCCGACCGGCAGATCGAACCAGGTTTCATAGGCGCGGTTGGCGAACCGGTAGTGCAGGGAGCGGTCGACGAAGGCGATGAGCACCGGCATCGCATCGGCGATCAGCCGCAGCTCCGATTCACTGCGCACCAGCGCGACCCGGCTGTCGGCCAGCGCCTGCATCTGGTCGCGCACCAGGTACTGCTTCTCGCGCGCGCGCAACGCGCCCTGCACCGAACTCAGCAGCGAAATACTGCCCAGCGGACGGTCCAGCTCGACCACGTTCATCGACTGCGGCAGCAGCCCGTCCACCGGCGAACGCCGATGGGCACGTGGCGAACGCAGCAGGATGAAGGGCAGGTCCGACCAGGCTTCCTGTGCCGACAGCGGCGCGAGCAGCATGTCCGCGCCGGTCGCCACTGCTTCTTCAGTGATCAGCACCACGCCGGCACGCTGGTCGAGCGCCTCGGCCAGCGCGGTCAGGTTGGTGTGGATGCAGGTGACCAGGCCCGCACTGTGCAGCACTGCGGCAATGCTCTGGGCGTCGCGCCCGAACGGCGCGACAATGTGGACGATACTGGTTGCGCCTTCGTCATCCGGCATACGGGTGGCCCAGCAGTTCCGCGCTGTCGCCAACAAATTCCGGAGTGCCGGTGAGGATGCCCCTGAACTCCTTCAACGGACCGCTCAACGCCAGGCCGCGGCCATCGATCTTGAGCTCGCGGATGGTGTCTTCGTGCGCGCCACCGCGGTTCTTGATGACCGAAATCGCCTTGCGAATGCGCCCCTGCGCCTCGAAGAAGCGGAACAGGATCACTGCATCGGCGATGTAGGACACATTGATGCTTCCCGTGGACATGGTGCCGACCAGGCCGTGCTGAGGATTCACCATGAAGGTGACTACGCCCTTCTGGTTGAGATAGGACAACATCTCATGCAACTGCAGCATCAGCTGCTTTTCCTGCGGCATGGCCGCCACGTAGCCATTAAGGCTGTCGATCAGCAGGACGCTGCAGCCGCGCTCCTCGACCGCCTTCTGGATGTTCCAGGAGAACTCGCCGGGCGAGATGTCGGCCGGGTCGATCTGCATGATTTCCAGGCGCCCGGACGCCAGATGCGCGTGCAGGTCGATATCCAGCGCCTTGGCCCGGTTCAGCAGGGTACCGACGCGCTCGTCGAACTCGAAGATGCAGCACTTCTCGCCGCGCTCGCACGCGGCCCAGATGTACTGCAGCGCCACGTTGGTTTTACCGCTGCCGGCCGGGCCGGTGAGTAGAGTGCAGGTGCCGCGCAGGGGACCGCCGCCGAGCAGGTTGTCGATCTCGTCCACGCCGCTGCCGATCGGGGTGCCTTGGAAATAATCATGATGCTGGTTGGCGATCAGGCGCGGGAACACCTCCAGCCCGCCCTCGCGGATGACCATGTCGTGGTAGCCGGCGACGAAGTCCACACCGCGCAGCTTCTGTACCTGCAGGCGGCGACGCGCCGGACCGAAGTCCAGGGTCAGCCGCTCCAGCGAGATCACGCCATGGCACAGGCTGTGCAACTGGCCGTCGCGGTCCTCACCGGTGGAGGTGAGGTCATCGACCAGGAACACGGTGGCGCTCTTGGGCGCGAAGAACTGCTTCAACGCCAGGATCTGGCGGCGGTAACGCAGCGAATCCTGGGCCAGCAGCCGCAACTCGGACAGCGAATCGAACACCACGCGATTGGGCCGGATGCGGTCCACTTCGCCCAGGATCAGGTTGACGGTTTCATCCAGCTCCACTTCCCACGAATGCAGGACCGACTGCAGGCGTCCGTTGCCCAGCGCGTCCTCGGCCGAGCCGAGTTCGAACAGGTGCAGGCCCTCCAGCGACCAGCCATGCGCGGTGGCAACCTCGCGCAGTTCCTCGGCCGTCTCGGACAGGGTGATATACAGGCAGCGCTCACCGCGCTGCAGCCCTTCGAGCAGGAACTGCAGCGACAGCGTGGTCTTGCCCGAACCGGGCGGTCCCTCCAGCAGGTACAGCCGCCCCTGCGGGAAGCCGCCACGGAGGATCTGATCCAGGCCCTGGATGCCGGTGGTGATGCGTGCGGATTGTGTCTGCATAGGTTCGCCAGTTTCGACGGGGCGAGTCTAGCAACCGCTTCTGTGTAGAAATTGTGTGATCAGCTTCGCTAACTGAAATCGCATTAAGCAAGGTGTGGGCGATGTAAAAACGCGCGGCGGCCTACGCAAAATCCTTGAGGATCTCGCCGATGCCGGCGGCCGAAAGCTCCAACCCCAGGCGCGTGCCGGGATTGACCACCACCCCGTAGCCACCGGGCACCCGCTTGAGCACCTCGAGCATCTGCATGCGGATCGTGTGCGGGGCCTGCTGGGCATGGAAGCCGACGCGCGACATGTGGGTGAATACGGCCACGTGCAGCACGCCCTGCTTGTCGAACAGGAGCGGGTCGAAGCCGCTGCCGTCGGGGGTGACCAGGCTGCCGGTAAGCAGCACCACCTCGGAGGCGACGAACGCCTTCATGAACGGCCCGATCGGCAGTTGGCCGTCCATCGCGGTCTGCAGCAGGGCTTCGATCGGGGTCTGCGGGGGGAGTTCGGTCATGGCGGACGGGCAGCAGGGGGTGACGCATTGTACCGTTGCGGCGGTGGGCGGCCGGCCGCCAGGGGGCCTGCGCGGTAGCCCTCAGCCCGGGTCCCCGATCAGGAACCGATGGAAGGTCGGGTCATCACTGGCCAGTTCGATGGCACGCATGCCCATGCGAGGCAGCGCGCGCGTCCAGTAGGCGTACGCGGCGCCGTCGCCACGGAACACCGCGAGCAGCCATTGGCCCCCATCGGGGCGCACCAGGGCGGTGACGACATGCGCGGCCAGCCCCTGGCGACGGTGCCTGGGCAGCACGAAGAGGTCGGCCAGTTCAGGGCATCGGCGCCCGTCCTGCTCCACCTGGTCCACCAGTACGAACCCGGCAAGCGCATCGTCGACGAACAACAGCCGGGCCCAGGCCGGATCAGCGCGGACCGACGCCCGGACGTCGTTGAGGTCGCAGTCAAACAGGCCGTCTGCGCGTACGTCCTCGCCACTCCAGGCAGACGCTTCAAAGTAGTAGAACTGCATCAGGTGGAACAGACGCTCGGCATCGTCCGGCGTTGCGGGGCGCAGGGAAAATTGGGACATGTAGACAGTGCTCGGCGAGGACCGCAGCATGCGGTCGCGGTGCCGAGTGTAGTGCCCGGCCCACCGCAACGCGGCGGACCGGACGGGTGACAGGCTATTTCGCCAGGCGCCGGGTCCGCGCCTGCTGATCGTCCACCGCTGCCTTCAACTGGGCCTGCAGCGCAGGCTGCTCCACCGGCGCATCCAGCACGAACACGCGCACGCCGTGCGCAGGCACCTCGGTCGTCAGCGTCCGCTTGACCGTCTGGCGCTGCCCGCCCAGGGCATCGCGCCACTGGCCAGCCTGCAGGTAGCGGCTCACCTCGATGCTGCGCGCGGCATCCCCCTTGTTGAGCAGCACCAGCGCCGTCTGGTGGGTGTGGCCCTGCTGCAGCACGCGGAAGAACACCGCTTCATCGCCCTGCAGGCGCTCGTTGACCTGGAGGCCACGCTGCAGCGCCGGTGTGGCTTGGCGCAGCTGCGCGATGCGCTGCAGCGGACCGAAGATCGGGCTCTGCGGGGCGGCGGCGATGCGCTGCTGGCCGAAGTAGGCGCGGTTGCCGGCGTGTTCGGCGCGGCTGCGCATGAACCCCACTTCCGACCCGTAATAGAGCACCGGGATGCCGCGCGCGGTGAACAGCCAGTTGTGCGCGTCGATGAAGCCGTTGTCGGTGGCGTCCAGGCGGGCCATGTCGTGGTTGTCGTAGAAGCTCATCAGCTCGTACGGATTGGCATACGGCCCACCGACCAGGTGCAGCGGCTCGGCCAGGGCTTCAAAGCCCTTCTGTTCCTTGCCGAACACCGAGGACAACGCACCGCGCAGCGGGAAATCCAGCACGCTGACGTTGGCGTTGGCCGGCCAGGTATGCTCGGCAATCGTATTGGCGTCGTAGTCGAAAGCCTCGCCGAACATGAACATGCCCGGATGCGCCGCGCGGATGCGGCTGACGAACGCATGCCACCACGGGTGCGGCAACCAGCCGATGGTATCGATGCGCAGCGCGTCCACGCCCTGCGCGGTCCACTGCAGGTACGCRCCAACCAGGTAGTCCATCACCGCCGGATTGTGCTCGTTGAAATCCGACAGCTCGGCCAGGTTGCCGCTGAAGATCGAGCCGTTCTTGCTATCGACCGGGCCGATGTTGTTGTAGAACGCGTGCAGCGGGTTGTGTGCCGGGTCCAGCTGTTGCGGCGGCAGGTTCTGGTGGTCGGCGATGAGCGTGCCGTCCTTGTCGAAGATCTGCCCGAACTGCGGCTGGCGCGTGGGCATGGTCCAGGCCGGCGAGCCGTGATTGCCGACGATGTCCAGCACCACTTTCAGCCTGGCCGCATGCAGGCCACGGGTAAGCCCGGCAAAATCGAGGTTGGCGCTGGGCAGGTGCTCATCGAGTTTGTAGAAGTTGATGCCCCAGTAGCCGTGGTAGCCGGTCTTGCCGCGATCGGTCAGGGTGCTGCTGCAGCTGATCGGCTTGCTGCCGGTGAAGGCCTCATCGGGGTTGTCCACGATCGGGGTGATCCAGACCGCGCCGAAGCCCAGGTCGCGGATGTAGTCGGCGTTGTCGAGCACGCCCTTGAAGTCACCGCCGAGGTAGCCGATGTTGCCGTCGACCTTGTCCGGGCATGGCACCGGGATGTCGAAGGTGCGGTGCGTGCCGCCCTGGTCGCGGTGGTCATTGGACGGGTCGCCGTTGACGAAGCGGTCGGTGACCACGAAGTACACCGCATCGCTGGCGAACGGTTCGGTGGTGCCCACGTACTCGGGGCGCGGCGCGGCGATGGCCTGGACCGACAACAGCGCAACGGACAGGCCCAGCGACACCCGGGAAAAACCATGCATCAGGCAAGCTCCTGTGTGGAAGGCACGCGCAGCACGCACACGCCGGCCACCAGCAGGCTGGCGCCGCCCAGGGCAAGCACGTGCATCGGATCACCGCCCAGCCAGGTGCGCAGCATGAAGCCCAGCGCGCTGGCGGCGATCAACTGCGGGATGACGATGAAGAAATTGAACAGGCCCATGTAAATGCCCATCTTGGCCGCCGGCACGCTGTCGGACAGCAGCGCATACGGCAGCGACAGGATCGAGGCCCAGGCGAAACCGACGCCGACCATCGACAGCAGCAGCCATTTGGGATCATCGATCACCGCCAACGAGATCAGCCCCAGCCCGCCCAGCCACAGATTGACCAGGTGGCTCCAGCGCAACCCGAGCAGGCGCACCATCGGCGGGATGAGCAGCGCAGCCAGCGCGGCGAAACCATTGTAGGCACCGAACAGTACGCCCACCCAGTTGGCGCCTTCGTTGTACGCCGCCGATGCCGGATCTGTGGAGCCGAAGTGGGTGCCCGCTACCGCGGCGGTGGTGTAGATCCACATCGCGAACAGCGCGAACCATGAGTAGAACTGCACCCACGCCAGCCGCCGCATGGTCTGCGGCATCGCGCGCAGGTCATCGACGATCTGCGCCAGCATGTGCGTGCCCGGCAGCAGGCGCGAGGCGCCCAGCAGCAGGCCGTAGGCCGCGCACAGGCCGGCCAGCACGTACAGCATCTTGTCGCCCCGCTGCCAGGCGATGGTCGCAGCCATCAGCACGCCGGTCAGCAGCCACAGCGCGCTCTGCGCCCACGGCGGCGGACCGGCCCTGCGCGACGACTGCTGCGCGGCCGGCGGTTCGGCATCGGCGAAGCCGGCCAGCTCGGTCGGCGTGTATTCGCGGGTGCGGAACACCGTCCAGCAGATCGCAGCCAGCAGCACACCCGCACCGACGTAGAACGCATAGCGCACCGTGTCCGGCACCTGCCCTGCCCCGGCGGTATTGGCCACGCCGAAGTGGGCCAGGAGGAAGGGCAGGAAGCTGGCCACGATCGCACCGATGCCGATGAAGAAACTCTGCATCGCGTAGCCGGTGGGCCGCTGGCGCGGGGCAAGCTGGTCGCCGACAAACGCGCGAAACGGCTCCATCGACACATTGATCGAGGCATCCAGCACCCACAGCGTGCCGGCGGCAATCCACAGCGTGGGCGAGTTGGGCATCACCAGCAGGGCCAGCGTGGTGAGCAACGCGCCGACCATGAAGTACGGGCGACGTCGCCCCCAGCGCGTCCAGGTGCGGTCGGACCAGTAGCCGATCACCGGCTGCACCAGCAGCCCGGTCAGCGGTGCGGCAATCCACAGCCCGGGCACCGCATCCATCGGTGCGCCGAGGGTCTCGAAGATGCGGCTGGCGTTGGCGTTCTGCAACGCGAACCCGAACTGGATGCCGAGGAAGCCGAAGCACATGTTCCAGATCTGCCAGAACGACAGCGTTGGCTTGGCGGGGCGGCTCATCGGGCAGGCTCTGCGGCAGGGGCGATCGGGGCGATCAGCAGCGCGCTGACCTTGGCCTGGTTGAGCACGCCATCGCGGCCGCCCTTGCCGCCGTTGTAGGTGGCAAAGTGCGCCAGCGCGCTCATGTTGAAGCCCTCCTCCAGCGTGAAGCGGCAGCTGCCCTTGGGCAGGTCGAATTCCGCCGCCGTGGACTCCTGCGGCCCCACGCTGTGCGGCATCACCACGGTGGCACGCTGCGCCGGCTGGCCCGGGCACTGGGCGACCAGCTGCTTCACCGCCGCGGTGACGCCGGTGTTGATCGGGCCATTGGGATTGTCATAGCGCAGGCGGATGCGCACGCGGGTGGGCTGGGTGGCGGACCAGCGCCACGTGGCCGTGCCGGTGAGGCGCTGCTGCGGGCCGACGCAGGTCATCGGGCTGTGCAGGGATTCCAGCGTGCCTTCGCGACGGGTGAGGCTGAGGCAGTGCTGGTGGCCGTCGTCGCGGAGGGAGAGCGGCGGGGCGGTGGTGACCTCGCGGCCATCCAGCCACAACACGTGGCTGGCGGGAACTGGAATCGACCAGGTCTTGCCGCGTTTGACCGGTTTGGGCGCGGTGGGTGTGGTGGGGGCGTAGGCGGCTGCGGAAACAGGAGCGGGAGCAGGAGCAGGAGCAGGAGCAGCCGAGCGTGGCTCGGCTCTACCGGGGACGGCCATTAGTTGCACGGTGACGGTGTTGTTCTTGCGTACGATGTTTTTTGCCACCAGCAACGCGCCATCCAGCTTGCGCGGGCGCTTGAGCACGTAGCGGGTCGTGCCGTCGTCCAGCACGATGCTGCCGCGCTTGCCGAACAGCTGCGGTACCAGCGCGGTCGGTAGTTTCGGGGCGACGCTGCCATCGGCCTCCACGCCGAACACGCCTTCCAGCACCATCGACAGATAGCCGGCCACCGACCACAGCTGGCGCGGCGAGTTGACCACCGGGCCGCTCAACGCGCCTTCGTCGACATGCACGGCCAGGCGGCGCATCTCGTAGTTTTCCATGTTGGAGCCGGCCAAAGCGGTGCCCCGCATCAGTGATTCGATCTCCAGCTGGATGCGGGCGGCGTCATCCAGACGGCGTGCGGCGCGCAGCGCGTACGCACTGACGAACGGCCACACCGCGCGGTTGTGGTAGATCGGCTGCTGCGCTTCCTGCGGCCACACCACCGGGCTGCCGCCTTCCACCGCCGGGTAACTGGCCAGCGCGCGGCGGGCGCGGTCGGCGGGGAACACATCGGCCAGCACGCCCAGCGAAATCGCCAGCAGGTCGTACTTGGCGTAGGGCACCGGGTGCGCGGCGTCGCCGATGTAGCTCATGTACTGGCCGGCGTCCTCGCGCCAGAAGCGCGCGTTGATCTGCGTGGCCAGTGCGTCGGCCCAACCGGCGTAGTCGCTGGCACGGGCATCGCCGCGCTCGCGCGCCAGCCGCTCGGCCAGGCGCAGGGCCTGGTAATGCAGCACGTTGGTGGACAACGCGAACGACTCGCCGATGAAGCGCACGTCCTGGCGGGTCCAGTCCGGGTAGGTCTGTTCGCGCCAGTCCAGGAACGAAGTCTCGCCGCGATACAAGCCGATGCGTGCGTCGAACACCGCCGCGCGATCCTGCGCCAGGGTGGCCTGCAGCGCCTGCCAGACCTGGTCGGCGAAGGGTCGGTCAGCGAGCAGCCCGCGTGCGGCCAGGAACCACACCACGCGGTCGCTGCTGATCGGCCAACTGCCGCCCGAGCCGGTGTCCTGGGCCACGAACAGCCCCGGCGTATGCCCATCGCGCGYGGCCGAGAGCTTGAACTGCAGCGACTGCCGGGTCCGTACCGGATCCAGCCGCGACAGTGCCAGGTCGGCGGCAAAACTCACATCCCGCGTCCACACGTACGGCCAGCGTTCGCCGGTCTGGAAGCAGTCGCACGGGACCTGATTGCCCTGGTTGAAGGCCGGGTCGCGGATCGCATCGACGCGGTCGGCATCCATTTCCTGCTGGGCCAGCGCGAACAGCGCATCGAACAGCACGCTGTCGGTGCGGCTGCGCATCGGCTGCGCAGCGATCGCGACATCGCCCTGCGGCGCATGCAGCTGGAAGCCACCCCCGGCGGCGGAGCTGGCACGCACGGTGCGGCCATCAAAGGTAAGGTCCGCCGCGGTTGCGGTCGAACCCAGCGCCAGCCCAAGGGCAGCGGTCAGGCAGATCATCTTCAGCATCGAAGCGGCGGACCGGCTTGCACCCGTCGGCCTCCCTCCCTCTTTGCACGCGTTGTAGTTACGCAGACCGCCATGGCACTGACCGACGGTTGCGCTCGCGGCCCCCTCCCAGGGTGCCTGGCCCCATGGTAGACGGCGCGCCCGGATGCGCGCCCCTTTGCATACGTATTCATGGCGATGCGGCGTAAGGGCAGGATCTGCGTGGCTATAGTCCGAGCCATGTTCCGGCTGCCTTGGGAGGGGAAATGCCGAGCGTGCGCTATCGCGCCGAGATCTACCGCGATGGCGACGGTGCCGATTTCCGCAGCAACCCGTGCGCCTTCGTGCGCGACACCCGCGAGGTGACCAGTGCCGATGCGCTGACGCTGGTGCTGGCGCCCGGCGGCGGCCAGGCGATCCGCTTTACCCCGTTGTAACCCGATAACGCCCGCATCACCGGTAGTGCCGGCCGCTGGCCGGCTCCCAGGACACCAGACAGAAAGCACACACGGCCAACGACCAGCACGACCGGTCCACACGCGGTAGCACGAATGCGATAACGCGCCTGTAACCGATTCCAACGCTGTAAACGCCATTGAATACGTATGCAGGGTGATTCACGCCGATGGCGCGCTGCCTACCATAGCCACGCAGTCAACGGCCACCGCGCCATGACGCTCCCGGGTCTTCCGGGCAACTACAAAATCGATTGGCAACATTGCCTGGGAGGGGAAAATGTTGAACTGCAAGCGCAGCGCGCTGAGTATCGCGCTGGCCGTCGCCCTGACGCCGTTGATGGCGTCGGCGCAGACCGCCGAACCCACTACGCCGACAGGGACGGCGGCCACCAATCTGGACACGGTGCAGGTCACCGGCATCCGTCGTGGCATCGAGAACGCGATCGCGATCAAGCAGGACGCCACCTCGGTGGTCGAGGCGATCTCGGCCGAGGACATCGGCAAACTGCCCGATGTGAGCATCGCCGAATCGCTGGGCCGCCTGCCCGGCCTGGCCGCCCAGCGCGTGGCCGGCCGTGCACAGGTCATCAGCGTGCGCGGCCTGTCGCCGGACTTCGCCACCACCCTGCTCAACGGGCGTGAAGTGGTCAGCACCGGCGACAACCGCAGTGTCGAATTCGACCAGTACCCCTCGGAACTGGTCAATGGCGTGACCGTGTACAAGACCCCCGATGCGGCACTGGTCGGCCAGGGTCTGTCGGGCACCATCGACATGCAGACCGTGCGCCCGCTCAGCTTCGCTGAGCGCGTGATCGCCATCAGCGGCCGCTACCAGAAGAGCTCGCTGGGCAAGGCCGCCAACGTCGACCCGTACGGCAACCGTTTCAGCGCCAGCTACATCGACCAGTTCCTGGACAACACCTGGGGCGTGTCGATCGGCTACGCGCACAGCGACATGCCGATCCAGGAAAACCAGGTGGGCCTGTACGAGCCGTGGACCACCGAGCAGACCGACCAGGGCAACCGCCCCGGCCTGGCCCCGGGCACGGTGTTCTCCGACGGCATCAAGGCGCTGCGTCGCACGGGCAACAACACACGCGACGGCGTCATGGCCACCGTGCAGTTCCGCCCGTCCAACGTGTGGACCAGCACCCTGGATGCCTTCCACACCGAAGCCGAGCAGATCGACACCGCCAACCAGTTCGAGGTCAACCTCAGCAACTACAACGGCGGTTACAGCCCCGGCCTGCTGATCACCAACCCGCAGGTCAATGCCGATGGCACCTTCGCCGGCGGCGTGGCCACCGGCGTGTACCCGCTGGTGCGCGGCATGTACAACAAGCGCAAGGACAAGATCGACGCGTTCGGCTGGAACAACGAGTTCAACTTCGAGCGGGTCAAGGTGGTCGCCGACGTGAACTACTCCAAGGCCACGCGCAACGAACTGAATCTGGAAAACAACCTGCAGCTCACCCCGATGCCGCAGCTGGACTCGGTCGGCGTGGCGGTCAAGCCGGACGGGTTCTCGCAGATCAGCCCGGGACTGAACTACGCCAATCCCGATGCGCTGTTCCTGACCAACACCATCTACGGCTCCGGCTACGGCAAGGTGCCGATGGTCGAAGACCGCCTGAAGGGCGCTCGCCTGCAGGCCACCTTCGCCCTGCCCGATTCGCTGCCGTGGTTCGCCGACGTGGACGTGGGCGTCAACTACGCCGACCGCCGCAAGGACAAGACCCAGGCCGAAGGCAACATCCTGCTCGGCGACCAGGGCGATGCCAACATCGCCGGCGACCTGCAGTACGCGCCGGTCAACCTGGGCTTTGCCGGCATGGGCTACATCCCGTCGTGGAACGTGCCGGCGGCGGTCGATCGTTACATGGTGTTCGAGCCGACCGACGACCTGTCCTACCTGGTCCCCAAGGCATGGACGGTGCAGGAGAAGATCACCACCGCGTGGTTGCGCGCAAACATCAACACCGACATCGGCGACGTTGGCGTACGCGGCAATATCGGCGTGCAGATGCAGCACACCGACCAGAGTTCGCAGTCCAATTACTGGGACTCCTCGCAGCCGGCCGGCAGCAACGTGCGTCCGTTCAGCGACGGCAAGGCGTACAACGACTGGCTGCCCAGCATGAACCTGGTTTTCATGTTCCCGCACCAGCAGACGCTGCGCTTTGCCGCAGCCAAGCAGGTGGCACGCCCGCGTGTGGACCAGATGCGTTCGTCGCTCGAGTTCGGCGTGGATGTGGCTACCGGCAAGCCCGGCGCCAGTGGCGGTAACCCGCTGCTGGATCCATGGCGGGCCAATGCGCTGGATCTGTCCTATGAGAAGTACTTCGGCGAGAAGGCGTACGTGGCTGCAGCGGTGTTTTACAAGCAGCTGAAGACCTACATCTACACGCAGTCCCAGGACAACTACGACTTCTCGCAGTTCGTCGCCGACTACGCGCCGCCGGTGGGTTCGCCGCCGGCGCAGACCACCGGTACATTCACCGCACCGGAGAATGGCAAGGGTGGAATGCTGCGTGGACTGGAACTGACCGCGTCGTTCCCATTGGACATGTTCTCGCCGTCGCTGCGCGGCTTCGGCGTGCAAGCCAGTGCCACCTTCAACGACAGTGATGTCAGCATCCGTGATCCGGAAAGCGCCTCATCGGTGGGTGATGGTCCGATCAGCCTGCCCGGTCTGTCCAAGCGCGTGTACAACCTGACTGCCTACTACGAGCGCAGCGGTTTCGAGGCGCGCATCAGCCAGCGTCGGCGTTCGGACTTCATCGGTGAGATCGGCAACTTCAACGGCAACCGCACGCTGCGTTACGTGGTCGGCGAGAACGTGACCGATGCGCAGGTGAGCTACACCTTCGCCGAGAGCAGCAGCCTGCACGGGTTGACGCTGCTGCTGCAGGGAAGCAACCTGACCAACGAGCCGTACCGCACCTACGCCGGCACCAAGGACCGTCCGCTGGAATACGTGGAGTGGGGCCGCACCTACATGCTGGGCGTGAACTACACGTTCTGATCGACCGCTGTTGCAGCACCGAAAACCCGCCGCTCCCACGGCGGGTTCTTTTATGTGTGCGGTGCGCGGTCAAGAGTGAACCAGCAGCGTGCTGCCAATACCCACCACTACGATCACCACCAGCAGCACACGCACACTGCGCCGGGCGAAAAGATGCCCGATCTGATCGGCAAGCAGGCTGGCAAACTGACCCATCAACTCCCACATGCATGCCGCCTCAAAGAATCAAAGGTCAATCGAGGCCCACTCGATGAAGCTGCGCCAGTCGCGTGATGCCGAAACGACACACGTTCGATACGCCCGGTTGCCTGAAACCCCGATGATGTAAGTCACAATCTGCCCTGCTGATTTGGCTACGTAGCTCCAACCGGGAACCCACCCCACAGGTTTGGGCACCAGACTGAAGGCGGCCGAGCAGTCCATGATGTGCTTGGTGGCGCCACCCAGCACATCGCCTACGCCAGCATTCATGTTCCAGTTGTCCGCCATCTCCCGGGACCATATTGACGCTGCTACGCTCCGCATGGCGACCTGCTCTTCAGCGTTCGGCCCGGATTGATGAAACGGTGCCCAGAAGGCTTCGGGCGAGGACGGAGCAGCACTTCTCCATGCCGAAACGTCAAACCGCTTTGCCCACATGGCAATGGCATAGTGGCAGGGCGCGCCTGGCGTAGAAAAGCAAACGACCTCCGATGTGCCGCTGTCGAAGTACGCAGCATGAAGGCCGCCGTCAGGCAGAACCACAATCACCGCGGCATGCGTGTCGTAGGCATCGGCCTGCCACCCATCCAGCAGCAGCCCACCGTCCTTGAGCGGCACCGGTTGTGCGACTTGGTCGAAGCGGCTTCGGAACGCGGCGTAATGGTTACCCAGCAGCGTCTTCAGCGAGGTAATTACCGTGGTGTCCTGCATGGCTTCGTCGAGCGTGGGGTTGGTCACCACGTGCGCAGCACCCGCTTCATGCGACGCGGCGATTCCGTTGAACGCGAGCATCAACAGGCCGGCAGCGACGATGTAACGGCAACGGCGCTGAGCCGGTTTTTTGCAGGTGGTCGAATACATGCTGAATCCCCATTACGCGAGCGAGGCTCCAGTCTTCCGCCTGCCTATCCGCCAAACCATGCGAGAACTTGTATATCTATCCGGCGATATCAGTAACTGATTCACCCATCACAGTCTTCGCGATGCAACACCAAACCGTGGCCATTGTGGAGCCGGGGTCTACCCGGCTGCTCTTGACGCCGCAGAAGCGTACCGACCAACGGTCAGTACCTACCCAAGGCGGCGCCTGGCAATGCTCTGCACCTTCCCGCTGCCCCATAAAAAAAGGACGGAACCCCGAAGGTTCCGTCCCGAACGTACCACCACTACCGGAAAAGCTCAGCCCTGGCG
>NZ_JBFULO010000068.1:0-14023 GCF_054049855.1 Stenotrophomonas sp. P5_B8
GTTCCATCGAGGTCCGCGCGACCGGCTCGGTGGCCGGGTACGGGGTGCACTCGTCGAAGATCATCACGATGTCCGAGTCGAGCACCTTCTGGATGCGCATGCTTTCTTCCGGCCCGAGGAAGACGCGTGCGCCGTCGGTCGGCGAGGAGAAGGTGACCCCCTGCTCGGTGATCTTGCGGCGGTGCGCCAGCGAGAACACCTGGAAACCACCCGAATCGGTCAGGATCGGGCCATCCCAGCGCGCAAAGCCGTGCAGACCGCCGTGGTCGGCGATCACGTCCAGACCGGGGCGCAGGTACAGGTGGAAGGTGTTGCCCAGGATGATTTCCGCGCCCAGCGCCCGKATCTGCTCCGGCAGGATGCCCTTGACCGAGCCATAGGTGCCCACGGGCATGAATGCCGGGGTCTCCACGGTACCGCGCGGGAAGGTCAGGCGGCCGCGGCGGGCGCGACCGTCAGTGGTCTGGAGCTGGAACTGGAGTCGGGACATGGAGCGGGATTCGGGCAAATAATGGCCCATTGTCGCCGAAAAGCCCCCGCCTGCGCTCGCCCGTAGAGCCGACCGTTGGTCGGCCACCCACCCAACCGTAGAGCCGACCGTTGGTCGGCTACCCTCCCGACCGTAGCGCCGACCGTTGGTCGGCTAGGCCTGCGGGAACAGCAACATCGCATCGCCATAGCTGAAGAAGCGGTATTTCTCTGCGATGGCGGCCCGGTACGCCTCGAACACCCGTTCCTTGCCGGCAAACGCCGAAATCATCATCAACAGGGTGCTTTCGGGCAGGTGAAAGTTGGTGACCATCGCATCCACGCTGTGGATCCGGTAACCCGGGGTAATGAAGATCTGGGTCTCACCGGCATACGGCAGCAGCTCGCCATCGCGCATCGCGCTTTCCAGTGCACGCACCACCGTGGTGCCCACGCCGATCACCCGGCCGCCGGCAGCGCGCGTGCGGCGCACCTGCTGGACCAGTTCGGCGCCCACGTTCAGCCACTCGCGGTGCATCACATGCTCCTTGAGGTCGTCCACCCGCACCGGCTGGAACGTGCCCGCCCCCACATGCAGGGTCACATGGCCGAAATCGATGCCCCTGGCCTTCAGCGTGGCCAGCAGTGCCTCGTCGAAGTGCAGGCCCGCGGTCGGGGCGGCCACCGCGCCGATTTCACGGGCGAACACGGTCTGGTAGCGCTCGCGGTCGTCCACGCCCGGCTCGCGCTGGATGTACGGCGGCAACGGCAGGCGACCGGCGTGCAGCAACCACTGCTCCAGTGCCTCCGGCACGTGGAACTGCAGCACATAGAATTCGCCATCGCGGCCCAGCACCTCGGCCTCGCCACCGGCATCCAGCGCGATCCGGCTGCCCGGTTTGGGCGACTTGCTGGCCCCGACCTGGGCCCGCGCCTGCTGGGCGCCGAGCAGGCGCTCGATCAGGATTTCGACGCGCCCGCCGCTGGCCTTCTGCCCGAACAGGCGCGCGGGAATGACCCGGGTATCGTTGAAGACCAGCAGATCGCCGGCACGCAGCAGGTCGGGCAGATCGCGCACCTGGCGGTGCTCGAACGCGGCGGGGGCCGGCGGCACCAGCATCAGGCGGCTGGCGGAGCGCTCGGCGAGGGGCGCCTGGGCGATCAATTCAGGCGGGAGTTCGTAATTGAAATCGGACTTCTTCAAGGGAGCGCACGGCAACGTGTAGGCAATGTCGGCCATTGTACGACCGGCCCTCCGCGGCGGCGCAGCGACAGGCAAACGTCGCGCAAAATGCTGCTATGCAACAGTTTTCGCGGGGTTATCGCGCGAAAAAGCGCGTGCTAGCATCGGGCTGGAAGTTAGATGCACGAGCAGGAATGCCCCCAGCGCGCGCGAATAGACGCGCGTTTTGCGTTTCCGCCGTGCCGCCAATCGTTTCAGGAGATCTGCAATGAGCTTCATCGAACGTCTTGCCCCCCTTCGCGCCCAGCCCGGCACCCGCCTCACCGCCGGCCTGGATGACGCCAGCCTGGAGCGCCTGGGTGCCGGCCACCCGCAGCTGATCGCCGCGATCGACGCTGCCGCCGCCGAATTCGAGCGCGTCCGCGCCGACCTGGGCGACCTGCTGGCGCTGGACGAACGCGCCCAGATCGAGGCGATGCAGGATGGCTTCGTCAATTTCTACGCCGACGATGCGGTCACCCCGTATGTCGCCCTCGCCGCCCGCGGTGCGTGGGTGGTCACCCTGAAGGGGGCGGTGCTGTACGACGCTGGCGGCTACGGCATGCTCGGTTTCGGCCACACCCCCGAGGCGGTCATGGCGGCCATGGCCGCCCCGCAGGTAATGGCCAACGTGATGACCCCGAACCTGTCCCAGCAGCGCTTCATCAAGGCCCTGCGCAAGGAGATCGGGCACCGTCGCGGCGGCTGCCCGTACAGCCACTTCATGTGCCTGAATTCCGGCTCTGAAGCGGTCGGCCTGGCCGCGCGCATCGCCGACGTCAACGCAAAACTGCAGACCGACCCGGGCGCGCGCCATGCCGGCRCCAAGATCAAGCGCGTGGTCATCAAGGGCAGCTTCCACGGGCGTACCGATCGTCCCGGCCTGTACTCCGACTCCAGCCGCAAGACCTATGTGCAGCACTTGGCCAGCTACCGCGGCGAAGACTCGGTGATCGCCATCGCCCCGTACGACGAGGAGGCACTCAAGCGCGTCTTCGCCGAGGCAGAGCAGAACCACTGGTTCATCGAGGCGGTGTTCCTGGAGCCGGTGATGGGCGAAGGCGACCCGGGCCGCTCGGTGCCGCCGGCCTTCTACGCGCTGGCCCGCGAACTGACCCGCCAGCACGGCAGCCTGCTGCTGCTCGACTCGATCCAGGCCGGCCTGCGTGCGCACGGCGTGCTTTCCATCGTCGACTACCCCGGCTTCGAAGGCCTGGACGTGCCGGACATGGAGACCTACTCCAAGGCGCTCAATGCCGCCCAGTTCCCGCTTTCCGTACTGGCGGTCACCGAACATGCCGCGCATCTGTACCGCAAGGGCATCTACGGCAACACCATGACCTCCAACCCGCGTGCGTTGGACGTGGCCTGCGCCACCCTGTCGCTGCTGACCCCGCAGGTGCGCGAGAACATCCGCGTGCGTGGCGAGGAAGCGGTGCGCAAGCTGGAGCAGCTCAAGTCCGAGCTGGGCGGGCTGATCACCAAGGTGCAGGGCACCGGCCTGCTGTTCTCCTGCGAACTGGCGCCCCAGTTCAAGTGTTACGGCACCGGTTCCACCGAGGAATGGTTGCGCAACCACGGCATCAACGTCATCCACGGCGGCGAGAACTCGTTGCGCTTCACCCCGCATTTCGGCATGGACAGCGAAGAGCTGGACCTGCTGGTCGGGCTGGTGGGCCGCGCGTTGAAGGAAGGTCCGCGCAAGGAACAGTCGCAGGCGGCTTGAGGCCGGCGGCCGGGCGGGGTTGAACCCGCACGGGGGTAGGCGACCGACGGTACGAACGCCGAAGGTCGGGCAACGGCAGGAAAAACGAAAGCCGACCAACGGTCGGCTCTACCCCCGGGTGCACCCTCATCCGTAGCGCCGACCGTTGGTCGGCTGGCGTCACGTGTGCAGATTGGCCTCCGCGCCCGTAACGCGCGATAATCCCCGCCCGCATCTGCGGAACGAACCCCGTCACGAGACCGCAACAGCGGTCATCGGCGGGGCTTTTTCGTGTCCGCCGCACCAGCGTCTCGAACACAGGAAGATCCAATGAAGTCGATTTGCGTTTACTGTGGCTCCAACCCCGGCAGCAAGCCGGTCTACACCGAGCGCGCCATCGCACTCGGCGACCGCATCGCCCGCGACGGCCTGCGTCTGGTCTATGGCGGCGGCAATGTCGGCCTGATGGGGACCGTCGCCAATGCCGTGCTGGAAGGCGGCGGCGAGGTCACCGGCGTCATCCCCCAGCAGCTGGCCGATTGGGAAGTGGCCCACCGCGGCCTGACCGAACTGGAAATCGTCGGCTCCATGCACGAACGCAAGTCGCGCATGTTCGACCTCTCCGATGCGTTCGTCGCCCTGCCCGGCGGCTTCGGCACCATGGAGGAGATCTTCGAGATGCTGACCTGGCGCCAGCTCGGCATCGGCAACAAGCCCTGCGCCTTCCTCGACGTGGACGGGTTCTACGCGCCGCTGATCGGCATGATCGACCGCATGGTCGAAGAGCGTTTCCTGCATCCGGAACAGCGCGCCGACCTCTGGTACGGTTCGGACATCGACGCCATGCTCGACTGGATGCGCGCCTACCAGCCGGCCCAGGCCTCCAAGTGGATCGACGAAAAGCGTCGCAACGCGCTGCGTTGATCGCCTGATGCGTTGATGTGGAGTTGCCGGCCCACGGCCGGCACTACTCCGCCGCGAACGTGTCCATTGGCGCCGGCCGCCCGAGCAGGTAGCCCTGTCCGTAATCGCAGCCGAGCTGCAGCAGCGTCAACCGCTGCGCTTCGTTTTCGATACCCTCGCCCACGGTCTCGATACCCAGCGTGCGCGCCAGCGACAGCACGCCCTGCACCAGCGCGTAGGTGCTCTGGATGTCCTGGCCGTGCAGGCCGGCGATGAAGCTCTGGTCGATTTTCAAGGTCGAGATCGGGAACCGGTGCAGATAGGACAGTGCCGAGAATCCCGTGCCGAAATCATCCAGCTGCACCAGCACGCCACGCTCGCGCAGCGTCTGCAGGATGCGCAGCGTGCGCGGACCATCGTCGAGCAGGGCCACTTCGGTGATTTCCAGCCGCAGCCGGCACGGATCCGCGCCCGCCGCCTCGATCAGGCCGAACAGCCGGCTGATGAAATCGGCCGAACGGAAATGCCGCGGCGACACGTTCACCGACAGATAGCCTTCCCCGCCCAGTGCCAGCTGCCCGATCACGTCTTCGTACAGCAGCCAGTCCACCTGCTCGATCAGCCCGCTCTCCTCGCCCAGGTCGAGAAACGCACTCGGCAGCAGCAGTCCCCGCCGCTCATGCTGCCAGCGCAGCAGCGCCTCATACCCCACCACCGCGCCGTCGCTCAGACGCACGATCGGCTGGTAGTACGGCAGGAAATCGCGGTTGATGATCGCCCGGCGCAGGTCCGCTTCCAGGTCCAGGCTGCGCAATGCCTCCTCGCGCATGGCCTCGTCGAACACCGCACAACGATCCTTGCCCTGCGCCTTGGCCCGGTACATCGCCGCGTCCGCATCGCGCACCAGTTCCTCGCCATTGCGATAGCGCGGGTTCCACATCGCGATGCCGAGGCTGCCCGATGGGAACAGTTCGCGCCCCTTGACCCACATCGATTCTTCCAGCGCCACCAGCATCCGCTGCGAAAACTCGCGCGCCGACGCCAGCCCCTGGTCGCACTGCAGCAGGATCGCGAACTCATCGCCGCCCAGCCGCGCCACCACATCACCGCTGCCCATCATCGACACGATCCGCTTGGCCACCTCGACCAGCATCTGGTCGCCGGCCGCATGGCCGATGCTGTCATTGACCAGCTTGAACCGGTCCAGGTCCAGGAACAGTACCGCGAAGACCGGCCCATCCGGTGCGCTCGCCCGGGCGATCGCGTCCTCGAGCCGGTCGAGCAGATGCAGGCGGTTGGGCAATCCGGTCAGCGCATCGTGCATGGCCTGGTGGGTCAGGCGCTGCTCGGCACGCAGGCGCTCGCCGATCTGGCCGAGCAGCTTGTCATTGACCTCGGCCAGCTCGCGGGTGCGTTCCTCCACGCGTTTTTCCAGCTCGGCGTGCGCGTTGCGCAGGCCTTCCTGGTCACGCTGGCGGGCCAGCCCATTGCCGATGTTCTGCGCAACGAAGGTCAGCAGGCGCTGGTCGTGCGAGGTGAAACTCACCTCCGGCGAATAGCTCTGCACCACGATCACGCCGACCACATCGTCGTCGCTGAGCAGGGGCACGCCCAGCCAGCAGTGCGAGCGCGCGCCGAACTCACGCACGCGTCCGGCCGCACGCAGCCCATCGATGTGGTCGCGCGAGGCCAGCAACGGTTGCCGGTTGCGCACGATGAACTCGGTCAGGCCCTGGCTGAACGGACGCGGTGCGCGCGAGGCGTTGTACTCGTCCACCGAGTACACGAAATCCAGGCCGTCACCGCCCTCGTTGACCAGCGCGATGTAGAAATTGCGCGCATCCAGCAGCGTACCGACGACGCCATGCACCTGCACGTAGAACTGCGCCAGGCTCTCGGCGCTCATCGCCATCTCGGCGATGTTGAACAGCGCCAGCTGCAGTTTCTCCGCGCGCCGCCGTTCCACTACCTCGTCCTGCAGGCTGCGATTGGCACGCTGCAGCTCCACGGTGCGCCGCTCCACCTGGCGTTCCAGCTGGACCTGTGCCTGGCGCCGGTCCATCGCGGTCAGGATGTGCTGGGCCACGTAGCCCAGCAGCGTGCGGTCGGCCTCGTTGTAGCGCACCCGCTGCTCGTAGCTCTGGACCACGATCGCCCCGCACACGCGCCCCTCGCGCAGCATCGGCACGCCGAGCCAGTCCAGGCTCTCCGGGCCCCGGCTGGGGTCGTACTCGTCGTTCATCGCCGCCAGCAGTTCGTTGGACGGCCCGCTCAGCGGCTGGCCGTGGCGCAGCAGCGCAAAGGTGAGGCTGCGCGGCATTTCATGCTCTTCGTAACTGCGGTCCGGATCGGCCACGAAGCTGTCGCGCTGGTCGGCGAAGTACAGGAAGCGTACCCGCCGGCGCACGTCGTCGTACTCGACGATGTAGCAGTTCTGCGCGTACATCAGCGAATTGAGCACGCGATGGAAATGGCGCAGCATCTCGGCCATTTCCAGGTCCGCACCGGCCAGGTCGGCGATCTCGTAAAGCGCCTGCTGCAGCCGCTTGGAGTTCTCCAGCAACTTGATCTGCTCGCGTTGCCGCGCCAGCGCCAGTGCGTCCTGCAATGCGCGCAGCGCGATCGCCCACCAGGCTTCGTCGGGCATCGCGTTGGCGCCGGTCAGCGCCCGCACCGCCAGTTCGCTGCCCTGGTGCTGCCAGCGGCGCAGCGCGGTATGCACGCCGGCCGCGTCGCCCAGCAACGCATCCAGCAGCTCGGCCGACGCGCATTCCGGCAGCGGATGCGCCTGGCAGCCTTCGCCCAGCCCCGGGTCCGACCATGCCAGGGCCACCTGCGCATCGCCAGGCAGCAACGCGCACAGCGCCTGCGCGAGCGCGGCGGAGACCACTGACTCACGATCCGGATGCCCCAAGGACGTCACTACCTGGCTGGACAACATGTTCATCTCTTCTGGCGCCGGATGCCCGGCACCTCCCCTGTGGCCTGAGCATAGCGCGCCGACAGGGGGGCAGTGGAAGCCCGCAACCCCGTTCATCGCCACGGGACGTTCAACGGGACATCGCCCACCTGCCCGCGCCCATGTTGTCCCCTGCCCCCGCCCGCCCCTTGCCCTGCTATGCGGAATCCGGCCCAGCGCTTACCCTGTGCGCCGTGGACGCCGCCGCCCTGCCAACCGACGAATCGCTGATGCTGGCCTGGGCCGCTGGCGAGCTGCCTGCGTTCGAAACCCTGTATGCGCGCCACCGCAGCCGCCTGTACAGCTTCCTGCTGCGCCAGCTGCGCGATGCCGCACTGGCCGACGAGATGTTCCAGGACGTGTGGCAGCGCGTGATCGCCGCGCGCGCCAGTTGKCAACCCGATGCCGCCTTCACCACCTGGCTGTTCCGCATCGCTCACAATCGGCTCAACGACCACTGGCGCGCGGCGCGGCACCGCCCGCCCGCGCCCGGTGATGCCGAGGAGCGGGTCGCCCGCATGAGCGATACGCGTACGCCGGAAACCCAGCTGTCCGAGTTCGAACAGCGCCGCCGGCTGCAGCTGGCCATGGAACAGCTGCCCGACGAACAGCGCGAGGTACTGCAGTTGCGCCTGGAGCAGGAACTGAGCCTGGAAGAGATCGCCGAGATCACCGGCGTGGGCCGCGAAACCGTGAAATCGCGCCTGCGCTATGCCATGGACAAGCTGCGTGCGGGGTTGTCCGAATGAACCGGTCCGCGCCGCTGACCCCGGAAGAACGCGCGCTGGCGCGCCTGCTCGGTCGTCCCGCGCCCACCGCACCGTCGAGCGCGCTGGACGAGGCCGTACTGGCGGCCGCACGGGCGTCCTTGCACACCGCGCCGGTGGCGCAGTCCGTCCCGGTCCCGGAGGCGGCTGCGCCTGCCCGCAGCGTCCCGCGCGCCGCGCGCCGCCGTTCGCGCCTGCCGGCCGCGCTCGGTCTGGCCGCCTCGGTGGTGTTCGCCGTGGGCATCGCCTGGCAGCTCAAGCCCGACGCACCGCAGCCCTCGCCCAGCGCGGCCCCGTCGGCCGCGGTCGCGGCGCTGCCCGCACCCGCAGCGGCACCGGAGGCATCCGAGGCACGCCACGATGAAGCGCCGATGGCCGCTGCCGACGTGGCCGAGGTTGCCACGGCACCGGTCGCAAAACCGTCCGCGCCGCCGCCGGCACCGCCACGCGCCGACACGCGCGAGCCATTGGTCACCCGGCCCGTGCCCGCCCCGATCGTGGCCGCACCGATGCCGCCGCCTCCGCCGGCGCCGGCAGCACCGGTGGCGGCCCCGTCGCCGTCGCCGTCCCAGGCCTACGCGCTGGACGCCGTTGCTGCGCCTGCGCCTGCGATGGAGAAGATCACCACCACCGGCAGCCGCGCACGTCAGCAGGCCACCGATATCCAGTCCGCGCCGATGGCGGCCGAACCGGCGCGCAACGCCGCCGGTGCGCCCGGGGTGATGCGCCGCGCCGCGCCAGCGGCGATAAGCGGCACGCTGTCCGACAGCGCCGTCAACGCCGCGGTCGATGCCGATGCCACGCTGCCCCGCAAGCAATGGCTCCAGCGCATCCGCGAGCGCCGCGACAACGGCGACGTGGATACCGCGCGCGCCAGCCTGGAACGCTATCTGCAGCACTATCCGGAAACCCGCGTCCCGCGTGACGTACGCCAGCTGCTGGACAACTGACGCGCCCGGTCGCAGCCAGCCCACTACAATGGTGGGAATGTCCGACACGCTCGCCACCCCCGTCAGCCACAGCCTGGAGATCAAGCACAGCCGCTTCATCGCCCATGCGGCGCCCATCGATGACGCGGCGGCGGCCCTGGCCTTCCTGCAGCAGGTGGCCGTGCCCGACGCCACCCACAACTGCTGGGCCTACCGGCATGGCGGGGAATACCGCTCCAGCGACGATGGCGAGCCGGCCGGTACTGCCGGGCGCCCGATCCTGGCGGCGATCGACGGCCAGGGCTTCGACCGGGTGATGGTGGTGGTGATCCGCTGGTATGGCGGCATCAAGCTGGGCGCCGGCGGTCTGGTCCGCGCCTACGGCGGCACGGCTGCCGAGTGCCTGCGCACCGCCCCACGGCAGCCGTTGATCGCGCTGGCCGCGCTGCGCATCCACGCCGGCTTCGAAGACCTGGGCGCCCTGCATGCCGCATTGGCCGGTCACAGCGCCGAAAAACTGGCCGAAACCTTCACCCCGTCGGGGGTCGAGCTGCAGGTTCGTTTGCCGGCCGATCAGGCCGACCCGTTGAAAATCCGCCTGCGCGACGCCACCCGTGATCGTATCCGCATCGAAACATGCCCCGAACCAGGCCATCTGAATGACTGACACCTCCCCCGCGCAGGCCCCGGCCGTGCGTCAGCTCGGCAGCCTGGGCACGCTGTGGCCGTTCGTGCGTCGCCACACCGGGCTGTTCGTGGCCTGGCTGGTGGCGCTGGCGCTGTCCTCGGTGGCCACGCTGAGCCTGCCGCCGGCGGTGAAGCTGATGATCGATCACGGCTTCAACGACAGCGGCCAGATCAACCGCGCCTTCGCCCTGCTGTTCCTGGTCGCGGTGCTGCTGGCGCTGGCCACCGCCGCGCGTTTCTTCTTCGTGTCGTTGCTCGGTGAAAAGGTCGTCGCCGATCTGCGCAGCCGCCTGTACGCACACCTGATTTCGCTTGGCGCCGGTTTCCACGACCGCAGCCGCAGCGGCGAACTGGTGTCCCGACTCACCGCCGACAGCGAACTGCTGCGCAGCGTGATCGGCTCCACCATGTCCGTTGCCCTGCGCAGCAGCGTCACGGTGGTGGGCAGCCTGGTGATGCTGTTCGTTACCAGTCCGCACCTGGCCGCGTGGTCGCTGGTCGGCATCCCGCTGGCGGTGCTGCCGATCATCATCGGCGCACGCCGGCTGCGCAACATCTCGCGCGCCAGCCAGGACCGCGTCGCCGACGCGAACAGTCTTGCTGCCGAAACCCTCGGCGCGGTGCGTACCGTGCAGGCGCATGCGCGCGAGCCGTACGAACGGGGCCGCTTCAATGCGGCACTGGCCGAATCGATCCGTGCCGCACGACGCCGCATCGGGGCGCAGTCGATCGTCACGGCCACCGCGATCGTGCTGGTGTTCGGTGCGATCGTCGGCGTGCTGTGGCTGGGCGCGCACGATGTCATCGACGGCAACATGACCGCCGGTACGCTCGGCCAGTTCGTGCTCTACGCACTGATCGGCGGCGGCTCGGTCGGTGCCCTGGCCGAAGTCTGGAACGAATTGCAGCGCGCCTCCGGCGGCATGGGCCGGATCGCCGAGCTGCTGCAGGAAGACATCGAAATCGCCACCCCGGCCGATCCGCTGCCCCTGCCCACGCCGTTGCGCGGCGAGATCCGCTTCGACGACGTGGTCTTCCACTACCCGCAGCGCCCGGACACCGCCGCGCTGGAGCATTTCAACCTGCATGTGCGCCCCGGCGAGACCGTGGCCCTGGTCGGTCCGTCCGGTGCGGGCAAGAGCACGGTGCTGTCGATGCTGTTGCGCTTCCACGATCCCGCCTCGGGCAGCATCCGGGTCGATGGCGTGGACGTGCGCCGGGTCGATCCGGCGCAGTTGCGCGCGCAGCTGGCGCTGGTGCCGCAACAGCCCACGCTGTTTGCCAGCACCGCGCTGGAGAACATCCGCTACGGGCGCCTGGAGGCCACCGATGAGGAGGTGCAGCGCGCCGCCGAAGCCGCCGAAGCCGATGAGTTCCTGCAGGCACTGCCCGATGGCTACCTGAGCGAACTGGGTGAGCGTGGCGCACGCCTGTCCGGTGGCCAGCAGCAGCGCATCGCGATCGCCCGTGCACTGCTCAAGGACGCGCCCATCCTGCTGCTCGACGAAGCCACCAGCGCGCTGGATGCGCAGAGCGAGCGCGCGGTACAGCAGGCGCTGGAACGGCTGATGGCCGGGCGCACCACGCTGGTGATCGCGCATCGCCTGGCGACCGTGCTCAAGGCCGACCGCATCGTGGTGATGGACCACGGCCGCATCGTCGCCCAAGGCACCCACGCCGAGCTGCTGGCCGAAGGTGGGATGTACGCCGAACTGGCCAGGCTGCAGTTCATCGACTGATGACGCACCGCTAACGCGGCACGTTGCATGGTGCGCTGGTCATCGATCCGTGCCACCGCAGGAGGTGCTTCATGTCGTTTCGACAGTTCCCCGCCACCGACGCCGCCGGCGAGAGCTACGTCATCGTCGAGTTCAAGGATGAGCAGCCCGGCAACACCGCGCCGGCCGAAAACAGCGCACGCTATGAGCTGGCCGACGGCCGCCATCTGGTCCGTGATGGCCGTCAGTTCCGCACCCGCGGCGGCGAGTTGATCCTCACCACCTGAGTGCCRGACGTACTGCGCTCGCTGTCAAGAAAAATAGTTTCCGAAAGGCTGGTCATTTTCTGGCCAGTCTTCTTGACAGCCTGTGACCGCAAGGGATGCGCGCGGTTATCCACATGTTTGTGCGCAACTCATCCACACCCCCTGTGGATGAATGCGGCGTCGCAGCACGTCAGCGCGACAACACCCGGCCGATCCCGGACGCATCGATTTCCTGCGCCGCGCGTTGCAGCGCCGCTGCATCGCTGCCGGCCACGAAGCCGACACGGAAATGCACTTCACCGCCCGGCGTACGCGAGGAATGGATCGACGCCAGGCTCACCGCATGCCGTTCGAACACATGCAGCAGTTCGCGGAGCGAGCCGGGGCGGTCCTCGGGCAGGTGCACGCTGATCGCATTGCGTTCGGTCAGGTCGGCAAGCAGGTAGCCGACGCGTTCGAAGGTGTAGTTGCCTTCGGCCAATACGGCCTCGCCCTGGCTGTCACGGTTGTCCAGCAGCAGGTGCTGGCGGAAGGCCGCGCGTGCAGCGTCATCGCCCTGCCCCACCTGGTCGCGCAGTTGCTGCAGCTGGCCCAGCAGGCGGTCCAGCATCGGGCCCACGTGCGGGTTGCCGAACTGGATGTCTTCGTAGATGGCCGGGTTCAACGACAGGATGCGCGCGATGATCGCGGTGTCCAGTTCGAACGACGCCGAGCGGTACGGCATCAGCGCCGGCAACGCTCCCAGCAGGGGCGCGTACTCGCGCAGCACTCCGGCCTGGGCCAGGTGGGTGGCGTGCACCATCGCCTGCACCAGCGCCATTACCTGGTCGTGGTGCGCGGGCGTGGCGCGCACGCACTCGGCTTCCAGCGCGTCGCACAACTGTTGCACCCAGGGCTGCCAGCGCGACAACCGCGCTTCGCAGACCACCATCACCCGCCCCTTCAGCGTCGGTGCCTTGGGCGGTGCGGTCATCGGATGCAGCCCCACCACCTCGGCCTGCGAGGCCAGCATCGCCGCGACCGGATCGCTCTTTACCGAGGTCACATCCAGCCACAGGCGCCCGGACTCGCGCCCGGCCGAACGCGCCACGTAGTCGGCGATCAGCGCGGGCGTGTGGCGGATGGGCGCGGAGAAAACCAGTACATCGGCCCGCTGCAGCAGCACCTCCGGATCGTCCGAGTGCGGATCGGCCGGATCATGGCCGATCACCTCCAGGCCCATGCGCCGCTCGAGGAACCCACGGAGCCAACGCCCGTACGCGCCGGCGCTGCCGACGATGCCGACAACCGGTGCTGCCCTCACGCCAAGCGCTCGGGCACGAAGCGCTGCGGCAGGGCCAGCGCGGCCGGCGCGGCGGCCAGCACGTCGAACTCTTCATGGCCATTGGCCAGGGTGGTCTCCAGGGCCACGTGCACGCCGGCGATGGCGCGCGAGATCGCCTGCTCGAACGCTTCACCGCGCAGCAGGAACGCTACCAGCAGCGACATCAGCACATCGCCCGTACCGGCCACGTCCACCGGCAGGTGCGGCGAGGACCAGCGCCAGATCGCCTCACGGCTGACCGCCAGCGTGACCAGTTGGCCCGGGTCACCGCCGACGCTGTGGGCGAGTACCCATTCCGGCCCGCGCGCAAGCAGCGTCTGCGCAGCGGCGATGGCCTCGTCCTGGGCCAGGCTCGGCATGCCGGTCAGGCGACCGAGTTCGAAGGCGTTGGGGGTCACCAGCCAGGCATGCGGCAGCAGGCGTTCGGCGAAGACCTTTTCCAGGCCCGGCTCGACGTAAGGCCCGGTGTGGGTATCGCCGATCACCGGGTCCAGGCAGTAACGCAGCTGCGGTGAAGACGGCAGCACCGCGTCGAGCCAGTCGGCAAAGGCCGCGCCGTTGCCGACGCTGCCGAAATAGCCGGAGATCAGCATCCGCGCCCGCTGCGGCAACCCGCGCTCACCGGCGCCCAGCAGCAGGTCGGCGAACCAGTCCGAGGGCAGCACGCGGCCCCGCGTGGTCGCGTAGAACGGCGCATTGCTCAGCAGCGTGGTCGGAATTTCGGCGACACGCACGCCCAGCGCGCGCAACGGCGGCACGGCAGCGCTGTTGCCGGCGTAGCCATACACCAGCTGCGACTGCACCGAGATGACGTCGACCGGCGACGGACCGTCCGGGCGCTGGCGGCGTCCATGGACCAGATGGCTTTCGAGGGATTCGTTCATCCCGACATTTTACGCCTGCCGCCCCGACCGGCGGAGACTCCGGGAAAGCCGCACCATGGATGGCTGCTTCTCCACCCGGGGGTAGAGCCACCCCACGGGCGGCTGCGTGTCCGCCCAGTGTATAGCCACCCCCTGAGTGGCTGCTTGTCCACCCAGGTAGAGCCACCCCATGGGTGGCTGCGCGCGGTGCC
>NZ_JBFULO010000069.1:0-13799 GCF_054049855.1 Stenotrophomonas sp. P5_B8
GATCAAGAACGGCTACGGCCAATACCTGCATAAACTGGCTGTACGAGGAGTGGTGCCGTGAAAGTAATTGAGACCAAACTGCCGGGCTGCGTGGTGATCGAGCCGGCGGTGTTCGGCGACGAGCGCGGCTTCTTCTTCGAGACCTGGAATGCCGAGCGTTTCGGCCAGCACGGTCTGCCGACCAAGTTCGTGCAGAGCAACGTCTCCACCTCGGCCAAGGGCGTGCTGCGCGGCCTGCATTACCAGTGGCCGCGGCCGCAGGGCAAGCTGGTCAGCGTGCTCGAAGGTGAGGTGTACGACGTGGCGGTGGATATCCGTCGCGGCTCGCCGACCTTCGGCCAGTGGGAAGCGGTGGTGCTGAGTGCGGAGAACAAGAAGCAGTTCTGGATCCCGGAAGGCTTCGCGCATGGCTTTGCGGTGCTGTCCGAGCGTGCGGTCTTCAGCTACCTGTGCACCGAGGTGTATCTGAAGGACTTCGATGCCGGCGTGCGCTGGAATGATGCCGACATCGCCGTGGACTGGCCGATCAGTGGCCCGACGCTGTCGGCCAAGGATGAGGCCGCGCCGTTCCTGAAGGACATCGCCGAAGACCGCCTGCCGGTCTACCAGCCGTGACGGTGCTGCTGTTTGGCGGCAATGGCCAGTTGGGCCGGGAACTGCAGCGCGCGCTGGCACCGCTGGGCACGATCGTAGCGACCACCCGTAGTGGCGCGCTGCCCGATGGCAGTGCCTGCGAAACGGCCGACTTCAACGAGCCCGCGTCGCTGGTTGCGCTGCTGGATCGCGTTCGTCCGGACGTGGTGGTCAATGCGGCCGCCTATACGGCGGTGGACCGCGCAGAAGAAGAGCGCGATGCGGCCTGGCGCGCCAACGCCGAAGCGCCGGGCGTCATCGCGCGCTGGTGCGCCGCTGCCGGTGTGCCGCTGGTGCATTACTCCACCGATTACGTGTTCGACGGGCAGGGCACCCGCCCGTACCGCGAAGACGATGCCACTGCGCCGCTGGGCGTGTACGGCGCCAGCAAGCTGGCCGGTGAAGAAGACATCCGCGCGGCCGGCGGCCGTCATCTGATCTTCCGCACCGCATGGGTGTATGCCTCGCATAGCGCCAACTTCCTGCGCACCATGCTGCGGGTGGGCGCTGACCGCGACGTACTGCGCGTGGTGGCCGACCAGATCGGCACGCCGACCCCGGCGGCGCTGATCGCCGATGTCACCGCGCAGGCCTTGCAGCATGCCGGTGGCCTGTCGGGCACCTGGCACCTGACCGCTGCGGGTGAAACCAGCTGGCATGGCTTTGCCGAGGCGATCTTTGCCGAGGCGGTGTCAGCCGGAAAGCTGGCGCGCGCGCCGAAGGTGGAAGCGATCACCACCGCCGACTACCCGACCCCGGCCAAGCGCCCGGCGTATTCGCACCTGGACGTCAGCAAGCTCGAGTCGGATTTCGGCATTGCGCTGCCCAGTTGGCAGGATGGTTTGAAGCAGGTGATCGCAGCGCTCTGAAGCTGCACTGCGGATCGCCCGCACCGCGTCAGCCATGCACGGCATGGCTCTACCGGACAATGAAAAACCCGGCCTTGGCCGGGTTTTTTTGTCTCTGCGGTGCCCATCGATCACGTACGACCGTAGGTATCCTCGAACCGCACGATATCGTCCTCGCCCAGGTAGCTGCCGGACTGCACTTCAATCAGCTCCAGCGGCAACTTGCCCGGGTTCTTCAACCGGTGCGTCACACCCAGCGGAATATAGGTGCTCTGGTTTTCGGTGAGCAGCAGCACTTCCTCGCCGCGGGTCACTTCAGCGGTACCGCTGACCACGATCCAGTGCTCGGCACGGTGGTGGTGCATCTGCAGGCTCAGCGTGGCACCGGGTTTGACGGTGATGCGCTTGACCTGGAAACGCTCGCCATGGTCGATCGAGTCGTAGGCCCCCCACGGGCGATACACCTTGCGGTGCCAGGTCGCTTCGGGACGGGCGTCGGCCTTCAGGCGCGCCACCACCTGCTTGATCTCCTGCATGCGGTCGCTCCTGCCGACCATCACCGCGTCATCGGTTTCGACCACGATCACATCATCCAGCCCGACCAGCGCAATCAGGCGCTCGCCGTAGGCATAGGTGTTGCGGCAGTCGATGGCGATCACATCGCCATGATGGGCGTTGCCGTCGCTGTCCTGCGCCGATACATCGCGCAGCGCGGTCCACGAGCCGACATCGTTCCAACCGGCATCCAGCGGCACCACCACCGCATCGGCGGTCTTTTCCATCACCGCGTAGTCGATGGAATCAGACGGCACCGCCGTGAATGCCTCTTTGCCCAGCCGGGTAAAGTCTGCATCGCGCCGTGCCTGTTCCCAGGCGGTGCGGCTGGCCGACAGCATGGCCGGATTGAATTTCTCCAGCTCGGCCAGGTAACGCGATGCCTTGAACAGGAACATGCCGCTGTTCCAGAAATACTCGCCCGAACCGACGTATTGCCGGGCGGTCTCGGCGTCGGGYTTCTCGACGAAGCGATCCACCGCGCGCACCTCGCCGCCCGAGGCGGCCTTGATGTAGCCATAGCCGGTTTCCGGCCCGGTCGGCACGATTCCGAAGGTGACCAGCTTGCCGTCGCGCGCGGCGGGCAGTGCACGCAGCACGGCGGCGCGGAAGGCCGCTTCATCGGCAATCACGTGGTCCGAGGGCAGCACCAGCAGCACCGCGTCCTCGCCGTCACGGGTGGCTTCCAGCGCCGCCACCGCGATCGCCGGGGCGGTGTTGCGGCCCACCGGCTCGAGCAGAATCGCCAGCGGCTGCACGCCCAGCTGCTGCAGCTGTTCGGCGGCCACGAAACGATGCTCTTCGTTGGCCACCACCAGCGGCGCGCGGCCGGCAATCGGTGCAACCCGCTGCCAGGTGGCCTGCAGCATCGTCAGGTCCCCGGCCAGGGCCAGGAACTGCTTGGGGTAGGCCTCGCGCGAGAGCGGCCACAGCCGGGTACCGGAGCCACCGGACAGGATGACGGGGAGCAGATCGTTCATCGGGGCGGTGCCTCAGGAGGCCGTGAGCAGCTGGGAGATTTCATCGGTGCGCTGCTGCAGCAGGGCGGCATCGCCACGCGTTTCGATGTTCAGGCGCAGCAGCGGTTCGGTGTTGGAGCTGCGCAGGTTGAAGCGCCACTGGCCGAAGTCGGCGCTGATGCCGTCGGTGTGGTCCAGTGCCGGCGACTGCGCGGCGTAATGGTCCATCACCCGGGCAACTGCGGCCTTGGCGTCGGCGACCTTGAAGTTGATCTCACCACTGCACGGGAACTTGGCCATGCGCGCTTCCACCAGATCGGCCAGCGAGCGGCCGGATTCGGAGACGAGCGCGGCAATCAGCAGCCACGGGATCATGCCCGAGTCGGCGTAGGCGAACTCGCGGAAATAATGGTGCGCGCTCATCTCACCGCCATACACGGCGTTTTCGCTGCGCATCTTTTCCTTGATGAAGGCGTGCCCGCTCTTGCACAGCACCGGCTGCCCGCCCGCGTCTTCGACCATCTCCACGGTGTTCCAAGTCAGGCGCGGGTCGTGCACGATCTTGCCGCCCGGCTGGCGTGCCAGGATCGCCTTGGCCAGCAGGCCGACCAGGTAATAGCCTTCAATGAAACGGCCGTTGTGGTCGAAGAAGAAGCAGCGGTCGAAGTCGCCGTCCCAGGCAATGCCGAAATCCGCACCGTGCTCGCGCACGGCCTGCGCGGTCAACGCACGGTTTTCCGGCAGCAGCGGATTGGGAATGCCGTTGGGGAAACTGCCATCGGGCTCGTGGCAGATGCGGATGAACTCGAACGGCAGGTGCGGGGCCAGCAGGTCGACGATCGGGCCGGCGCCACCGTTGCCAGCATTGACCACCAGCTTGAGCGGCTTGAGGGCGGTGCGATCGACGTAGCTGAGCAGATGGTCGATGTAAGCACTCTTGTCCGGATGCGTCTGCAGGCTGCCCGTGGCATCGACCGGCGCGGCGGTATCGGCTTCGACCGCGTCGGAGATCGCCAGGAGGCCGGTGTCCGAACTGATGGGACGGGCCTGCTCCTTGACCAGCTTCATCCCGTTGTAGTCCATCGGGTTGTGGCTGGCGGTGACCATCACCCCGCCGGCTGCCTTGAGGTGGTCGACCTGGAAATAGACCTCCTCGGTCCCGCACAGGCCGATGTCCAGCACGTCGCGCCCGGCGCCACGCAGGCCGGCAGCCAGCGCGTCCTGCAGGGCCGGGCTGGTCAGGCGGATGTCATGGCCGACCACCACGGTGCCGGGGGCGAGCTGCGCGTCCAGCGCCACGCCGATGCGGCGGGCCAGGTCTTCGTTCAGTTCGTCCGGCACGCGGCCGCGGATGTCGTATGCCTTGAATGCGGGGAGCGTCATGTATTCCAGTCCTTCTGACAGTCAGTGGATTAGTGTAGCCGCAGCCATGTATGGGAATCGTTTTCATGCCGGGCCGTGGGTGGACGCTTCTCCGGGCGGGCCGGGAATGCCCTGCGTACTCGCTACAATGCCCGCTTACATCAACGAGGTGAGGGCGTAGATGAGCAAGTCCCCAGACAATGCCGGACGGCGTGGCAAGCAGTACGCCAGCGCCGCCGAAGCCCTGGACGGTGTGGTCGCCGATGGCCAGACCCTGGCGGTCGGCGGGTTCGGCCTGTGCGGCATCCCCGAGGCGCTGATCGCCGCGTTGCGCGACACCGGGGTCAAGGGCCTGACCGTGATCTCCAACAATGCCGGGGTGGATGGCTTCGGCCTGGGCCAACTGCTGGAAACCCGGCAGATCCAGAAGATGATTTCGTCCTACGTGGGCGAGAACAAGGAATTCGAGCGTCAGTACCTGGCCGGTGAACTGCAGTTGGAGTTCAATCCGCAGGGCACCCTGGCCGAGCGCCTGCGCGCCGGCGGTGCGGGTATTCCGGCGTTCTTCACCGCCACCGGCTACGGCACGGTGGTGGCCGAGGGCAAGGAAATCCGCGAATTCGACGGCAAGCACTACGTGATGGAAACCGCGCTGCGTGCCGACGTCGCGCTGGTCAAGGCGTGGAAGGCCGACGCATCGGGCAACCTGGTATTCCGCAAGACCGCACGCAACTTCAACCCGGCCTGCGCGATGGCCGGCAAGCTGTGCATCGTCGAGGTCGAAGAGGTGGTGCCGGTCGGCAGCATCGACCCGGACCAGGTGCACCTGCCGGGCATCTACGTGCACCGCATCGTGCACAACCCGCATCCTGAAAAGCGAATCGAACAGCGCACCGTGCGTGCGGAGGGCAACTGACATGGCGTGGACCCGCGATGAAATGGCCGCGCGCGCCGCGCGTGAACTCACCGATGGCGCCTATGTGAACCTGGGCATCGGCCTGCCGACGCTGGTGGCCAACCACATCCCCGATGGCGTGGACGTGTGGCTGCAGTCCGAGAATGGGCTGCTTGGCATCGGCCCGTTCCCGACCGAGGCCGAGGTCGATGCCGACCTGATCAATGCCGGCAAGCAGACCGTGACCGCACGCCCGGGCGCGAGCTACTTCGGCAGCCACGACAGCTTCGCGATGATCCGCGGCGGGCACATCAACCTGGCCATCCTCGGCGCGATGCAGGTCACCGACAAGGGCGACCTGGCCAACTGGATGGTGCCGGGCAAGATGGTCAAGGGCATGGGCGGGGCGATGGATCTGGTCGCCGGCGTGCAGCGCGTGGTGGTGCTGATGGAGCACACCGCCAAGAACGGCGAGCACAAGATCCTGCCCGAGTGCACGCTGCCGCTGACCGGCGTGGGCGTGGTCGACCGCATCATCACCGACCTGGCCGTGTTCGACGTCACCGACGCCGGGCTGGTGCTGGTGGAGGCTGCACCGGGCGTGGGCGTGGATGAGCTGAAGGAAAAGACCGGCGTGGCGTTCGCTGCCGCCTGAGGGGGATGGCGCCGCCCCGGCCAGCCGGGGCGGCAGCTCACCCGCGCTTGGCGTAGGCGTATCGGCCTGCGTCCGATTCGCCCTTGCCAAGGCTGTCCAACGTAAAGCCGGCATGCATGCACACCGCACCCAGCAGGCGCTCGATTGCATGCGCCGCCGTACCGTCGATCTGTCCTTGCTCGGGTTCGAACATGCTGCGGTACAGGTGCGCGTCCAACAGCGGGCGCAGTGCCGCCAGCCGTACCCAGAACATGCTGCCAGCGCTGAAGGGCGCGTCCAGGGGCGCCACTGACAGGCCAAGCCTGGCCTGCAGGCGGACCAGTGCCGACGCGTTGCCACCGATGAAGTCGCGGACCGGCAGCAGGTGGCCTCGCGGTGCCAGCAGGCCCAGCGACGGGTCGTGGCCGAACGCCTCCACGGCCTGTGCGGCGTGGCCATCGAGCAGCAGCTGCCGCAGCATTTCATCGCGCCACTGCGCGCCTTGCTGCATGTGCGTGGAGCGCTTGGTATGCAGTTTGAGCACCACGTCCTCGCCCTGCCCGAGCAGCAGCTCGGCGACCTGGAGGAAGGGCAGGATGTCGCGGCCATGGTTGGGGTAGACCAGCACCTCCCCGCGCAGCTCGGCCTGCCGCAGCGCGGCATCCACCGCGCTGCGATGCTCCGGTGCGGTGGTGACGACCAGGCGGCACGCCAACGCGCTCGTCTTGAGCTGATCGAGAAGTGTCGCCAATTCCGGCATGTGCCAGGCGTGAATCACCACGCACGGTCGCGCCGTGGCCGTGCCGGCCGCCGGCGCCTGCAGCGCCTTCCGCGTCGCCTCCAGATACGCATGCCCCAGCCGTGCATCCGGCTCCAGCACTGCGCCTTCGGCCCACTCGTTCCAGGCGTTGATGAACACCAGGCGCTGGTTGGCCGGCGCGGCGGCCAGGCGCGTGTGCACGGTGGTCGACAGCCAATCGCCATACCCACGCGGCGAGGCGTGCAGGTAGACGCGGCCCTTGCCGGAGCGGCGCGCTTCGTTGTCCCAGCCCGGGTTGACCCCGGGGTATAGCGTGTAGGACGGCAGCGGTCGTGCGGCGATCTCAGCTGCCAGTTCGCGCCAGTCGCGCACGTCGCCGTGGAACTCGGGATTGATCAGGAACTGGTCGGCGGTGAGCGAGCGCGGGTTGCTCATGTTCGGCGGAAACTCGACCGCGGCGTCGAAGCCGATGTCGCGCGGATCCGGACGCTCGAAGCCCTGCACATAGGCCAGGTGGATCTCGCCGATGCCGTTGTCCAGGCACCACTGCCGCCAGCGCTGGGCGGTGGCGCGTGCATCGGGCAGCAGGTGCGGGCGGTAGACCAGCAGCATCGGCTTGCCGTCCACCTTCAAGGCGCGGCGATCGCGCAGGTAGTCGGCGACGTGGGCGATGAAGGCCAGGTCGTCCTCGGCACTGTGCTGCTGGCCGATCAGGATGTCTTCGTCGCGGCCGTCCCAGCGCCGTGCCCAGTTTTCATTGGCCCAGCACAGGCAGAACGGCAGGTCGATGCTGTCGTCGGCCAGCCACTGGCGCAGCGGCGCCTCCATCAACGTGGTGCCGCTGAACCAGTAGTAATAGAAGCAGAACGCGCCGATGCCGTATTCGCGGGCCAACTGCGCCTGGTCGCGCATCACCTGCGGGTTGCGCAGGTCGTAGAAGCCCAGGTCGGCGGGCAGTCGCGGTTGGATGTGGCCCTCAAACTGAGGCAGGGCGCGGGTGACGTTGCGCCACTCGGTAAAGCCCTTGCCCCACCACGCATCGTTCTCGGTGAACGGGTGGAACTGCGGCAGGTAGAACGCCACCAGCGTGGCGGGCAGCTGCTCGGGCAGGGCATCGGCGCGATGCGGCACGTAACCGATCGCGGCTTCATCGGCGCGCGACAGGGGGCGATGGACGGCCGCAGGCGCGGCATCAACACGGCCGCGTGGCGGTGGCGGCACCCAGTCGCCATGGTCGCGCAGGAAGCGCGCGCGGAGTCGATCACGCTGCCCGTCGGACAGCGGCAGTGCGCGGAATCCGGCGCGCAGCGCCACGAAGACCGCCTGACGCAGCCTGGCCTTGAGCGTGGTCACGCGCAACGGGCCTGGACCCAAGGGAAAACGACAGCAGGCATGCAGGCTCCAACACTATAACGGGTGGGCCATTCTCGGGCTTTGCCCGCGCACCGGCAAATGCGGGCGTGCTAGCGTTCGCCGATGGATCTCCACCTTCCCGACGCCCAGGTCCACTGGCACCGCCACTGGCTCCCCGCCACCGACGCCGACGCCCTGCAGCGCACCCTGCGCGAGGACGTGCCGTGGGAGGTCCACCGCATCCGCATGTTCGGGCGCCAGGTCGATTCGCCGCGGCTGAGCTGCTGGATGGGCGACCCGGCCGCGCGCTATCGCTATTCGGGCACCGACTTCGTGCCAGCGCCGTGGCATCCGGCGTTGCTGCCGCTGCGCGAGCGGCTGGCCGCGTTCTGCGGCACGCCCTTCAACAGCGTGCTGCTCAACCGCTACCGCGATGGCGACGATGGCATGGGCTGGCACAGTGACAACGAGCCCGAACTCGGGCCGACGCCCCTGATCGCCTCACTGAGCCTGGGCGCCGAGCGTCGCTTCCTGCTGCGGCGGCGCGAGGACCATGCGCGCAAGGCCGAGGTGACGCTGGGGCACGGCGACGTGCTGCTGATGGGCGGGCAGACCCAACGCCATTACCAGCATGCCCTGCTGAAAAGCGCGCGGCCGCTGGCCGAGCGCATCAACCTTACTTTCCGCTGGATTGACGCAGCCGGGCCGGCATGACCTGCGCCTGCTGGTAGTCGGCCTGGCCGGTTACCAGCGTCCAGCCGACCAGCTCGGTGGTCAGGGTCTGCAGGCTCTGCTCGAACGCACGGGCGACATCGGCGGTGGCGGTGCTCGGCACCGGCTGTTCCTGGCGGAACGTGCGGTCGGACACCACCCGCTGGTCGACCACGTGGATCAGTTTGGCGTTGACCTCGATCAGCGCGGCAGGCGTGGCCTGGCCGCGGTAATCGGCCTCGAAACGACGTACGTCCAGGGCCAGCTTGTAGTCGGCGCGGATGCCGGTGGTGGCGCGGGCGACGCCGGCGATGCGGCCGGAATCCTCGAAACCGCGCACCAGCGCGTCATCGAGCATGTCGGTGGCCGGCTGCGCCCAGCTCACCCCCTTGTACACCTCCAGCTCGGACGGCGAGGGGCGTACGTTGATGCGCGGGCTGTCGACCACGCGCGCGGCACTGGGCTTGACCACGATCAGCTGCCAGTCGACCTTCGGCCAGCCGGGATCGGCCTGGATGCGCACGATCGGCGAATAGATGGTCACCGCGCTGCGTTCGTTGCTGCCCAGCAGCGAGCAGCCACCCAGGGCGGCGATCAGGGCGACCGGCAGGAGGAATCGGGGAAGGGTCGGGCGGCTCATTTGGGTTCGAACTCCTTGGGCGCGTCACGGCCCAGCAGATAGCGTGCCGGGTTGTTGTCGAGGCGGTCGCTGACCCGGCGCAGGTCGCGGATCAGCCCGCGCAGCTCGGTCAGGGTCGGGCCCAGCTGAGCCAGGCCGTCATTGGCGAAGCTGTTGATCGCCGCGCGGTTCTCGCCGAGGATCGAATCGGCGTTGCCAGCGGCAGAATCCAGCTTGGACAGGGTGGTTTCCAGCTTGTCCAGGATCGGCGGCAGCTGCTGCACCAGGTTCTTGTCCAGGCGCCGTATGGTGCCGTTGGTGCTTTTCAGGGTGACATCCAGGCTGCGCGCGGCATCGCGCGCGCTGAGCAGCAGCGCCTGGGTGCCCTGGTCGCGGTCGGCCAGGCCGCCGCTGATGGTCTCAAGGTTGGCCAACGTGGCGTTGATGCTGGCCACGTTGCGGTCGCTGAGCACCTGGTCCATGCGCTCGACGATGCGGTTGGCCACGTCGGTGATGTTCTGCAGCGCCGACGGGGTGGTCGGGATGATCGGGGCCGGGTCCTTGTTCACCGCGGTCAGCGCGGCGGACTGGGGCGTGCCGCCGCTGAGCTGGATGATCGACGGCCCGGTCAGGCTGGTGATGGCCAGCTTGGCGCGGGTGTCGGTCTTGACCGGGGTATTGGAGTTCAGGCGGATCCGCGCGACCACCTGGCGCGGATCGTCCGGCACCAGGTTCAGTTCGGTGATCGAGCCGACCGCGATGCCGTTGTACTGCACCGGGCTGCCGACCGACAGCCCGGTGACCGCCTCGCGGAACACCACCCGGTACTCGGTCCAGGTGCGGTCGGAGGAGTACTTGGCGGCCCACAGGCCGAAGGCCAGCAGCGCCAGTCCCACCACCAGGGTGAACGCGCCGATCAGGACGTAATTGGCTTTGGTTTCCATGGCTTACTCGCTCTCGTGCTTTGCATCGCGCGCAGCGCGCGCGCGTGGTCCGTGGAAATATTCCTGGATCCACGGGTGGTCCAGTTGTTCGATCTCGTGCAACGGGGCATTGGCGATCACCTTCTGGTCGGCCAGCACCGCCACCCGGTCACAGATCGCATACAGCGTGTCCAGATCGTGTGTGATCAGCAGCACGGTCAGCCCCAGCGCTTCCTGCAGGGTCTTGATCAGCCGGTCGAAGGCGGCCGCGCCAATCGGGTCCAGGCCGGCGGTGGGCTCGTCCAGGAACAGCAGCGGCGGGTCCAGCGCCAGCGCACGGGCCAGGCCGGCGCGCTTGCGCATGCCGCCGGACAGCTGCGAGGGCAGCTTGTTGATCGCATCGGCGGGCAGCCCGGCCAGTTTCACCTTGAGCAGGGCCAGCTCGTAATGCCAGCGCTCGGGCAGTTCGCGATGGTGTTCCTTCAACGGCACCTGCACGTTCTCGCCCACTGTCAGCGAGGAGAACAGCGCGCCATCCTGGAACAGCACGCCGGTGTTGCGTTCGATATGCAGGCGGTTGTCCGGATTGTCCGAGCGCGCGTCCACGCCCAGCACCTCGATCTGGCCCGCATCGGGAACGCGCAGGCCCAGGATGCTGCGCATCAGCACCGACTTGCCGGTACCCGAGCCACCGACCACGCCGAGAATTTCGCCGCGACGCACGTCCAGGTCGAGGTTGTCATGCACGGTCTGCGCGCCGAAGCGGTTGGTCAGCCCGCGCACGCGGATGGCCAGACCCGCATCGTCGCCGGTGGTGTCGTCGGTAGTGGCCAGGGCGGCGGTATCGGTGGCCATCGCTTACCAGCCCATCTTCATGAACCACAACGCGGCGAACGCGTCGAGGATGATCACCAGCGAAATGGCCTGCACCACGCTGGAGGTGGTGCGCTCACCGACCGACTGCGCGGTGCCTTCGACCTTCAGGCCTTCCAGGCAGCCGATCAGGCCGATCACCAGTGCGAACACCGGCGCCTTGGACAGCCCCACCAGCATGTTGCGCACTTCCATGGTCTCGTGCATCCGCGCGATGTACATCTGCGGTGGGATACCCAGGTCGAACGCACCCACGGTGATGCCACCGGCCAGGCCGGCCACCATCGCAATGAAGGTCAGCAGCGGCAGGGTGATCAACAGCGCAACCAGGCGCGGCAGCACCAGCAGGTCGATCGGGTCCAGGCCGAGGGTGCGCATCGCGTCGATTTCCTCGCGCGCCTTCATCGCACCGATCTGCGCGGTGAAGGCGCTGGCGGTGCGCCCGGCCAGCACGATGGCGGTCAGCAGCACGGCGAACTCGCGCAGGAAGGCGATGTTGACCAGCTCAACTACATAAATTTCCGCGCCGAAGTCGCGCAGGATGGTCGAGCCGAGGAAGGCGATCACCGCACCGACCAGATACGACAGCAGCGCCACCAGCGGCACCGCGTCCAGTCCGACCTGTTCCATCTGCGCCACCGTGGCGGTGAGACGGAAACGGCGCGGTTCCTTGATCAGGCGCGCGCCCTTGACCAGGTTCTCGCCGAGGAAACTGGCCAGCGCCACGATGTTGTGGCCCATCCCATGCACGCTGACGCCCAACCGCTCGAGCGCGGCCAGTACGCCGAAATCGCGTTTGGCGCGCGGACGGTCATCGGCGACTTCTTCGATGGTGGAGACCAGTGCGCGGTGTTCGTCGCGGAAGCTGACCGCATGCTCGCCAAGGTCGGCGCGACGGGCCACCCGCAGCAATTGCAATACCCCGGCGGAGTCGAGCACGGTGATGCCACTGGCATCGATGCCGGTCAGCCCGTCGGGAATGCCGCGCAGCACTTCGGCCGCGTCCAGCGCGGTGTGCAGGGTCCAGTGGCCGGAGAGCCGGACAAGTCCGGGATCCTGCGCGTCCTGTTCGAGATGGGGGGCTTGGCTTGGCGTCATGGGGCGTCCTGCGCGCAGCATACCTTGTCCGTGTCCACACCAAGTGTGTGCGCTGCGACATGATTGTTCAGCCGGGGCGGCCTTCGGGTAATACTACGAAGCATGTCTGCCGATACCGCCCCCCTTCCCACCCCCCAGGCCACCTATGCGCAGCGCGTTGCGTTCGTGTGCGAGATGGCCGGGCGCCTGCACAGTTACGGCACCACCGCGCAGCGGCTGGAGGCAGCGGTGGTCGCGCTGGCGCAGCGGCTGGACCTGGACTGCGAGCCGTGGTCGAACCCGACCGGGCTGATCCTGAGTTTCAGCGATCCGACCAAGGCGATCGGTTCATCGGATATCACCCGCGTGATCCGCCTGGCGCCAGGTGAAAACGACCTGCATAAACTCAGCATCGCCGACCAGATCACCGATGCGGTGGCCAACGGCACCATGAGCATTGCCCAGGGCCATACGGCGTTGCGGCCGCTGGACAAGGATCCGGGCCGGCGCGGCAAGATCCGCATGATCCTGTCCTACAGCCTGGGCGCGGCTGGCGTGGCCGGGCTGTGGAAACTGCCGTGGCTGGATATCGCCACGGCCGGGATGATCGGGCTGCTGATCGGGGTCATGACGCTGTATACCGATCGGCGCCCGGCCAGCCGCGAGGCCAGCGAGGCGCTGGCGGCACTGGTGGCCGGTACGGTGGCGGCGCTGGTGGCCTCGTTCCTGGGGCCACTGAATCTCAATACGGTCATCATCGCCTCGCTGGTGGTGATGCTGCCGGGGATGTCGCTGACCAATGCGGTCAATGAGCTGGCGAGCCAGCACTGGGTGTCGGGAACGGCGCGGTTTGCCGGGGCGATCACCACGATCCTGAAACTGACGGTGGGCGCGGTGATCGCGGTGACGCTGTCGGGGATCATCGGGCTGGAGCCGCACGTGCGGGCGTCGCGGCCGCAGGCCGACTGGGTGGAATGGAGCGCGTTGCTGGTGGCCGCGTTCGCCTTTGCGATGCTGTTCAAGGCCAATCGCCGCGATTATCCCTGGGTGATGGCGGCCTCGGTGGCCGGGTACGCGATTTCGAAATTCGCCGGTCAGGCGTGGGGGCTGCCGGCCGGCATTTTCATGTCGGCGATGCTGATGACCGCGGCGGGCAATCTGTTCGGTCGTCTGGCACAGCGCCCGGGCGCGATCATCCGCCTGCCGGGCATCATCATGCTGGTGCCCGGCAGCACCAGTCTGCGCGGGGTGCTCACGCTCGTGCAGCAGCAGGACATGAGTGCCGGCCAGACGGTGTTGATGACCGTGCTCAACGTGGTGATGGCGCTGGTGGCCGGGTTGCTGTTTGGCAATCTGTTGATTCCGGCGCGGAAGAATCTCTGAGGGGTAGTGGCGTTTGGCGTTTCTTGCAGAAGCGTCAGAGCGCAGTGCCGCTTGTCCCTTGGCTGGGCGGGGATGTGCAGGTTCGCCGGACGCGCCGTCAACCCATCCATGGGGGCTCGTGTACGGCATCCCTGCCGTACACGGTCCCGCAAACCCACACATCCCCGCCCTCCACAGTGGGTCGGGGGCCATGGAAAAGACAGGGGCGAAAAAG
>NZ_JBFULO010000070.1:0-13754 GCF_054049855.1 Stenotrophomonas sp. P5_B8
GTGATGGGTTGTGGACAGCAGGGACGAAGGTCGAGCATCGGCGAAGACATCGGCAACAGGATGCCGCCGAGCCTACTGCACGCGGGGCGCCGACGGACTCACATCGCCACTACATCGCCCGCACGGGACGCCCGTCAGCGTTGCTCATCCAGCCAATGCCGGCACCGCGTCGCGGGTGTAGCGCAGCAGCCGGCCACGTCCCGGGGCATCGCCCTCGTCATCGAACAGCCCGTACGACTCGTTCACCGCATAGCCCTGGGTGGCCATCGCACGCGAGAACGGACCGACGTTGCCGCGGCCGGGATCGGTGAGCAGCAGTTCGGCACTTGGCCGGGCGTGGCGCTGCATCATCGTGGCGATCTGCAGGGCATGGCCGCGCTCGTAGAGCACGTCGCTGCCGATGATCAGATCGAAGCGGCCCAGTGACGCATCCGGCAGCTCCCACGGCAGATCGCGATAGTGGATGGCCGGCAGATCGTTGAGGCCGGCGTTGTAGGCCAGGAACGATTCGGCCAGCGGGTGGTGATCGCTGGCCACTATGTCGGCGCCTCGCCGGGCCAGCACGAGGCTGGACAGGCCCAGGCCACAGCCCAGTTCCAGGATGCGCTTGCCGGCCACGTCGTAGGTGCTCATGGTTTCAGCGAGCACGCGGCCGGCCGGCCAGATCTGCCCGAACAGACTCCACAACGAGGAATGGATACCGGCGCGCTGGGCGCGACCGGTCGGATCGGCAAACTGCTGCAGGTCGCTGAGCGCGCGGATGCGGAAATCGTGACCGGCGATCGGGATGGTGAGGACGCGGGTGGCATAGCCCGGCATGTGCGCTCCGTGGGACACGGGGAGGACCGCTTTCACAGGGGAAAACAGCACTCGGAGAATGGAGCGAAGCGGGCGGTCGGGAACAGACCGCGCAGGACGCACGTAACGGCGTGGGACGGATCCATCCTACAGGACCACCGGCGGCGGGTTCTCATCGCCCCGCCGGAGGGCGTCAGTACTTCACCTGGCAGTTGGGACAGAAGAACGTGCGCCGCCTGGTCTTGCCCGGATAGGTCTTGGACAGCGGTCCCCCACAGTGCGGGCAGGTGCGTTGGGTGTGCACCTGCCAATGGCTGCGCAGTTCAAATTTCTTCTTCCATTCCAGGAAATCGAAACTGTACGCACGCGCCTGCGCGATCACCTTGCCCAGCACGCGTGGCGGAATGTCGCCGACTTTCGATTCGGGATGCACCCGGGTACGGAACAGGACTTCGTTCTTGATGATGTTGCCGACCCCGGCAAAGATCTCCTGGTCCAGCAGCGCGTCGCAGATCAAGGTGTCTGGTTGCTGCTTGAGGCGGCGCCGGGCCAGGCGCGCATCCCACTCGGGCGACAGCACGTCGCCGCGCCAGTCGTAGGTTTCCTCCAATGCACCCTCGATGTACTTCAGCGAGGAGGCGTAGATGTTCAACTCACCGTTGTCGAACTGCAGCGACGCCCTCGGGGGCGACGGCTTGCGCTCGTCGATGCGGTAACTGCCGAACATCAGCATGTGCACGCGCAGGCTGAAATCGCTGAACTGGATCAGGAAGTGCTTGCCAAAGCTGCGCAGTGCCAGCACCCGCCGCCCTTCCATGCGGGTCAGGTCCAGGCTGCTGTTGCCCAGGGCGCGGCGCACCGTCTTGCCACGAAACTTGGCCGCGGCCTCACGCAGGATGAGGATGGAAGGACCTTCAGGCATCGCACATGCTCTTCTGCAGGCGCACGGCGTTGGCCACGGCGAAGCCGTGCGCGGTGTTGTCGAAGATCACCCAGGGCGCGTGACCACCGATGCGCCGGGCTGACACCTGCTCGGCCAGCGCGGCCAGGGCAGCGTCTGTRTAGTCGCTGTAGTACATGCGCGGTGAACCGTGCCATCGCCAGTACTGCCACGTCGGCGTGCCGCCGGGCTGGCCGGCCGCCGGAACGCGGGCCGGATCCACCGCCGCCCGTGCGATGCCGTAGCGCTGCAGCAGTGCGTCGGCCTGCGCGGTGAACCAGCTGGCGTGGCGCGGTTCGCATACCACCGCTGCCGGACTGCGACGCTGCAGAGCGCGGAAGAAGCTGCCCGCGCGTCGCGAATCCAGGGCCAGCGAGGGCGGTAACTGCAGGAGCAGGCTGCCCAGCGTGTTGCCGAGTCCATTTACTTCATCGAGGAAACGGTCCAGCAGCCCACCCACACCGACCAGTCCCGAGTCGTGGGACACCGTGCGCGGCAGCTTCACCGAGAACCGGAACCCCGCGGGTACCGATGCCGCCCAGCGCTCATACGTTTTGCGCTGGTGCGGACGGTAGAACGAGGAGTTGATCTCCACGGCAGTGAACCGCGTGGCGTAGCGGGCAAGCATGCTCTCGCCCGGGCCGAACAGGCCGGCATAACGGCTTGGAATGGACCATCCGGCGCAACCGATCCGGGGTACGTTCAAGGCGGGCATGCCGGCCATCGCTCAGCGCAGGATCTCGCCCTGGTCTTCGCCATCCCAATAGTGGATGCGGCTGGCGGCAACCTGGATCAGCACCAGCCCGGGCGAGTCCACGCCCTGCTCGAACCAGCGCTCCAGGTCTTTCACCCAGTGCTGCTGCATGATCGCCTTGTCGCGGATCAGCGTGGCCCTGCCCTGCACCGCCACGAACAAAGGCGGCTTGCCGAGCAGTGACTTGCTGCCGGTGAAGCTCAGCGCCACCTTCGGATCCTGCTGGATCTCCCGGACCATGTCGGTGTCTTCGGTAGTGAAGAACCAGCTGTCGCCGTCGTAGTCGACGTCGCCGTTGTTGCTCATCGGACGTCCGGCGATTTCGCCATTCTCGGCGCGGGTCTGCAGCATGGTGAAGTCGATGTTGGCCATCTTCTTGGCCAGTTCGGGCAGGGTCAGGGTGGTCATGGCGCATCCAGGCAGGGAACAGGGTTCCAGCGTCGGCGCGCGCCGGTGACTGCGCCGTGCAGGGATGCTGTCGTGGCCTTCACGCGTGCGTTCCACGGCGTGGCCCCGCCTTGTCACCCACCACTTCGGACGGTGGCCCACACGCGATTCTCAACGGCGATGCACGCGCCAGAACAGCGCTCGCCCACCCTCCCGCGGTATGGCCAGGAAACTCTCGGTGGCTGCCTCCGGCTCGTCGCAGCGGCTCACGCGATAGTGGGCCAGTAGGACCTCCAACGACGGCCACGGGTGCAGTCGGAACGCGCTCGGGATCACCCCATCTTTCGCCACCAAGCGACACTGCCCAGGCGGAAGCCAGCGCTCGGGGCCCGTCTCAAAGCTCAACGCACTTTCATTGGTGTCCAGATCATGCGCTTCGCGCAGATCCGTCGCGCTGGCGGGGATCCACGCTGGAATCCAGCCACGTCCTACCGCGTCGTGACGGATCGCGGCGGCCCTATCGGGGTAGGCGGCATACATGACCTCACCCGTGCACCCGGCGCCGAACGCCGTGCCGAGGATCACGGCACAAGACAAGGACAGCGTACGCATCAGACTCCTTCCGTGGTGTGTCCGTGCCGAGTATGCGCGGAACCGGCGTCAGGCGCGTACCGCGCAGCCCGCCGGGACGTCGTACGCGGCTTGACAACGCGGCGCCACCGGGCAACCATTAGTTAACGAATTAGTTAATTACCAGCCATGGACCGCATCTTCGAAGCCCTTGCCTCCACCGCCCGCCGGCAGATCCTGGCCTACCTCAACGGGGGCGAGCTGAGTGCAGGTGAGTTGGGCGAGCGGTTCGATTTCAGCAAGCCGGCACTGTCCAGCCACCTGCGCATCCTGGAGGACGCCGGCTTGATCGAGCGTGAGAAACGCGGCCAGTTCGTCTACTTCCGGCAGGTGCCCGACAGGCTCGCAAACACGCTGTTCGCGTGGGCCGCCGAGGTCTGCCCGGTCGGTGGCCCGCTGCAGCGCGAAAGCCGCGCCCGTGCGCGACGCAAGCCTGCCACGTGAAGTGAACCATCCAACGACAAGGAGATCGTCATGCTGGACACCACCCGTGTGAGTCACTCGTTCCCCAGTGTCAGCCTGCCCTCCTGTGGCGGAGGCAGCCCGGTGGAAGTGGCATTGATCGCCCAGCTCGGCATCGGTGCCGGCGACCAGCTGGTCCGCGATGCAGGGGTCCGTCAGGCGGCGCATCCGCGTTTCATCGACGCCCTGGACGAACCGTCCGCGCGCCTGGGCGGCATGCACCTGGCGCACGATGACGCCTCCTCGCTGTACTCATTCTCGGTGGGCGGGCACGGGCATCCCTTTCATCGCCATGCCGGGCCACGCATGTTCACCGCCATCGCCGGCAGTGGGGGTGCGCAACTGCGGTTTTCCACGGCATCCGACGCGCAGCTGAAGCAGGATCCCGCCGCGTTCCTGCATGCGCTGCGGTGCGTGGATATCCCGCCGGACTGCCTGTTTACCGTGCGCTTCGGCTGCGGCACCTGGCACCAGTTCGTGTCGCGGCATCCGCGCCACCCGGCGCTCTTCGCGCTGTCGTGCCATGCCAACGAGCGCAGCGGTGCGTTGACCGCGCAGCAGCGCGCGCGCATCGACGCCGGTGCAGCCGACATTCCCAGCCTCACCGAGACGCTGCCACCGGCACTGCAGCAGCTGCTGGCGCAGACCGACATGACGCGGCTGCCGGTGGTGAGCCTGTCGTTGCGCTCACCGGCACGGACAGCGTTGGCCGGTCTTTGCGCGTACAGCCGCGACCTGGTCGGGCGTGCACGCAGCCGCTTGGCCTGGCTGCGGCCGGCCCATGGCTACATCGGCCGCAGGGCCGCCGCCCATCCCATCCGCACCGACGCTTCCGCACCCACCGACTCCCTGCTGAAGCAGGCACTGGCAGACGATTTCGACCACGAGGACTACACCACGCTGACCCTGCCCCCGCGCAGTGTCGGCAGCCATTCGGCCGCGGCGGTGCTGGAGGCGGTGCTGGAAGGGTTCGTGTGCAATCCGCCGCCGAGCGTGGGCCGCTTGATGGCGCTGCGCAACGTGCTGGTCGCGCCGCTGCAGCTGCGCACCTCGCCGCTGGGATGCCCGGTGTCGTCACTGCTGTCCGATGACCGCGGCGAACGGTTCGCGCAGCGCTTCCCCGTGCATGCGCAGTCGCGCTCCAACGACGATCGCAGTGCCGAGGTGCTGCTGGGTGCCGACGACCGCCACCTGCGGTTCCGCTCGTGCGTGCGTGTGCAGTTGCTGCTCGATGGTGCCGCCGTGGTCGCACTCGGAACCCGGGTGCGCGCCCACAACCGCTTCGGTCGGCTCTACATGGCAGCCATCAACCGGGTCCACCGCCGCCATGTCAGCCCGGCCATGCTGCGYATGGCCGTTGCCCATGCGCTGGCGCCTGAGCTGGTGCGGGCAACGGCGCTGCAGCCGGCGGCCGGGGCGGCCTGACCCGGCCGGCAGAGGCTCAACCCCCGTCGTACGGCTCGCTGCCCGGGAATACCTGCAACAGGCTGCGGGTCAACGTCGTGGGATACACAGTGAGATGGTCCTCGCCGTCGATCACCGAGGTATCCACCTGCAGCCCTTCGTAGCCGCGCTGGCGCAGGCGATCGGCGAAGGCCTGGTTGTCCTTGAGCATGTCGTTGCGGGTGAAGTAGCGCGGCTCGGGCTTGATGGTCTCAAAGCTGCCGATCGCCAGCAGTACCCGCGCCGGCAGCGCGCGATGCTGCTGCGCGTAGGCCTGCTCGAGCTGGTCGATCACATGGTTGTCGAACCACAGCGACGGACTGGACAGGATGTAGGTCTGGAACATCTCCGGCCGCGTGACCAGCACGAAGCTGCCGAACAGGCCGCCATAGGAATGACCGGCGAAACTGCGCCGCGCCGGGTCGGTACGGTAACGCGCGTCCACCGCCGGCAGCACATGCGCGGCGAGGAAATCGCGATAGTGCGCCGCGCCGCCGTAGACCACGTCATCGCTGTAGTCGTCGTCGTTGCGGCGTACCGGACGGGTCGGGGTGTAATCGCGCGAGCGGCTCTGCTTGGAGGTCAGGCCCTGCTGCGGCGGCAACCCGACCAGAATGAAGTCCTCCAGGTTGTTGCCCCCCTGCCCGACCAGGTTGCGGATGCTGCGCACCAGCGGAAAGCTGTACAGCGCGTCGGTCACGTACAGCACCGGGTAGCGCCGCTCGGGGTGGGCTGCATAGCTGGCCGGCAACGCCACCCAGATCGGGTAATCGCGTCCGGCCGGGTCGTGCACGCTCCAGCTTTCGGTATCGGGCAGCACCACACCGGTTACCGCTGGAGCCGCCGCAGGCGCGCGGTGCAGCGCATCGCCCTGCGTCACGCAGCCGCTGGCCGTGGCCAGCACCATCATCGCCCCGAGACCTGTGTACATCGCTTTCATCCGCACCCGCCCTTCACCTGAAAGTGCAAGCCTCGCAATTCCACGCGCGCTTGCCAAGCTGACGAGCGGCTCAGTGCGGATCAGGCGTCGGCGCGGGCAACGTCAACCGATACACCAGCACCCGATTGTCGTTGTCGTAGGCACTGTCGCAGGCGTGACCCTGCATCACGCAGTGGCGTGCGATGAAATCGTTGTCGTTGCCCACCATCAGCAGCCGCTCATCCGGGCGCTTGGGGTCCAGCGTCGGCAGCAGGTCCATCGCCTCCCACTTCTCCGACAGCAGTGCGGCATGCGCGCCCTGGGCGGTGTCTATGTCCAGCCGGGCGCGGGCCAGCTGCACCGGGTCGAGCAGATCCAACAGCACGCGGCTGCGCGCCGGCACGATGCCGGGCTTCAACGCGGTGCTGTCGCGCTGCGCCAGAACCGACGTGATGCCCTGCTCATACGCACTGGCCGCCAGGTTGCTGGCACCGCGGGTATCGACCAGCAGCACCGACTTGTAGACGATGGGATCGCGCGAGTCGCTGCCCAGCCCGTTGCCATCGCGGGCCAGCAGCAGAAAGCGATGGTCGTCCAGGGCGCGGAGCTCGCTCTGGGCGGCGGTGCGGTCCTGCCGGCCCTTGCCATCGTGCGCATAGGTGGGCAGCTGGAGCACATAGTGGCCGATCGGCTGGGTGGGCAGCGGATCGCGGCTCACGTCGTAGACCATCACCCGGGTGTTGACGCGGCCGCTGGCGTCGCCCGTGGCGGTGTCCTGCACCAATGCGCTCTGCAGCGCGACGAACAGGCGGCGTCCGTCGGGCGACAGACCCATGCCCTCCACGCCCTGGTTGTTGCGCCGGCCACTGTCCGGCGCACGGCGCGAATCGAACATGACCCGCCCCTCGCGCCGGGGCTGCACCGCCGGCGGCGGCACGATGACCCCCTGCAGACGACCATCGGGGGCGAAGTAGTACACGTGCGCGGCGTACTCGTCGCCGATGTAGAAATGCCCATCGGCGGTGAACTGCAGCGATTCGGCGTCCAGCGATATCCTGCCCGCGCCCACGCCCTGCGCGGGCGATGGCAGCAGGATGCCGTTCTGCGTCACGGTGTGCTCGCCCGGATCCGCGCCGGTGAAGGGCTGCCCGTTGAAGTCACGCAGCAACAGCCCGCCGTCGGGAGTCAGGGTCACCTTGCCGACGCGCTCCCCCGTGCCCTTCTCAATCCGCAGCTGCAGGCGTTCCAGGCGCCCGGCGTAGTCGTAGAACAGGCCGGCATCGGGATCGTTGCGGCCGCGATCAGGCAGCGTCCACAGCACGCCGCGGTAGCCGTCAGCGGTGCGCTTCCAGCGCGCGGCATCTACGGCCAGCGACGAAAACGATCCCAGCGTATCGCCGAGAAAATCCAGGGTGCCGGCCGGCAGCACGCCGGAAGCCACCAGTACCGGCATGTCCGAAGACACGTCGGAAGACATCGGGGCCGCCGCGAAGACCGGCCCCGCCATCACTGCCAGCAGCCCAATCCACGCCACGCCGCGCTGCCATGGCCTGCCATCAGAAGCGGACATCGACCGTCCCGAACACCTGGCGCGGTGCGGAGGCGTGGAAGACGTAGATCGAGCCGGTCGGGTCGCTCGGTGCGAACACGCTGGAATCCAGGTTGCTGGCATAGCGCTTGTCGGTCAGGTTGGTGACGTTGACCGACAGTCGCACCCCCTGGGCGAAACCGATCCGACCGAAGTCGTAGCCGCCGGACGCATCGAACACGGTGAACCCGCCAAAGCCCTGGTCGTTGGTGTAGGTGTAGAAGCGCTCGCCGGTGTACTTGCCCCGCAGCGTGGCAAACCAGCCGTGGTCGCGCCAGGTGATCTCGCTGGCGAACATCTGCTTGGGCGTGTCGGTCTGGATCTTGCCGTCGATCGGCTGCACCACGCCGGCCTGGACGTAATCGGAGCGGTAGGTCGAGCGGTTCAGCGAGGCCGAGTTGTACCAGCTGACGTGCTCATTGGGCGTCCACACCACGGTCAACTCCGCACCGCGGCTGTCCACCCCACCGGCATTGTAGAAACGATTGCCGCAGCTCGGCCCCACCGGCTGGCGCGAATCGCAGGGGTTGTACTGCAGCAGGCGGTTGTCGAAGCGCACCGTGTAGGCGGCCAGCGAGGCCTGCAGGGTATCGCCGACGTAGCGGTAACCAGCTTCAAAGGAACGCGACTGTTCCGGCTTGAGATCGCCCTGCRCATTCCATGTGGCCTGGCTCACCGCCTGCGGCCCAAGCTTGAAGCCGCCCTGGAACATCGCGATGTTCTCGGCATAGCTGGCGAACAGTTCCTGGCTGTCGGTCAGGCGGACATTAGCACCCACGCTGGGCAGCGCGGACTTGCGCATCTTCAACCGCCCGGTGGCGAACTGGTTGTTGGAGCTGGCCGCGATCGGCGTCCTGGCGGTGCCCGGCAGCGCCTGCGCGTCGGAGGTGACGTGCGGGCTCTTGATCCCGAACTGCACGGTGAGCCGGTCGTCGAGCAGGCGCCAGGTGTCCTGGAGATAGACCTGTTTGGTTTCCCATCGGGTGCGCTGGGCGAACACGCCGACGTCGGCCTGGGTGCTGTTCATGCCGCTCAGGTCGCGCGGGCCGGTGACCGCGGTCTGATAGCGCTCGGCGCTGCTTTCATTGCGCTCGTACCAGAGGCCACCTTCGATGTGGTGCGCGCCCAGGTCCCAGTCGAAGGACAGCGTGGCACCGTTGCGGTCGATCTCGTAGACGGTGTTGCGGAAGATGATCGGCACTTCCTGCGGCGTGCCCTTGTTGGACCATGCACCGCTGTTCCAGTTGTGGCCTTCGCCATGGTCGTCGTGGTGGTAGGCCAGCGCGTGCACGCTGAAGCCATCGCTGGGGAAGAAGTCACCGGACAGGTAGTACAGGTTGTCGTCGCGCAGGATCTGCCCGGCGGTGAACGCCCCGTCCGCATCGCGGTCCGGTCCGGACGCGTCGCACTTGGCCTTCACGTAGGTGGCGGTGTTGCAGTAGGCCTTGGCCACGGCCTTGTTCCAGTCCGGCGCATAGCCGCCCCAATCCCAGCCCAGTCCGCGCGCCATTTCATTCTTGGACAGATAGAAATAGTCGGCCTGCGAGGTGCGCGAGGTATCGACGAAGGCGGCGATGCGGCCGTTGCCGAAGTTCCAGACACCCTTGGCGTTGAACTGCCTGGTGGTCGACTGGTTGTAGGCGCTCTGGTCGTTCCACATGTCCGAGCCCGCGTTCATGCCCGACACATAGGCCGAGAAACCGTTGTGCTCGCCGGTATCGGCGCGGACGAAGGTGCGGCGGTTGCTGTCGCTGCCGAAGGTCTGCACCAACCGTCCGCCCATCGTCGCCAGTGGGTTGTTGGAGGTATAGCCGAGCGTGCCGCCCAGGTTGCTGGTGGACGGCGTACCGAGGCTGCCGATGCCTACTGCCAGTTCCGCACCGGCCATGTTCTCACTGATCAGCGCGCGGTTGATGGTGAGGCCGTTGTAGTTGTTGTACGCGCCATCGCCGAGCGGCACGCCGTCCAGCGTGTAACCCAGCCGCGTGGCGTTGAAGCCGCGCAGGCTCAGGGTCATCGACTGCTCATTGGTGCCCAGCGCATCGGCCGACTGCGCATTGACGCCCGGCAGGATGTTGATCGCCTTCTGCAGGCTCGTGCCCGGCGGCAGGATGTCCAGGTTCTGCGCGGTGATGCGCTGCACCTGGCGCGCTTGCCCGCGACCGATCACCGACACCGCGTCCAGATCGGTGGGAGTGTCGTTACGCGGCACCGCCGCCGGGGCAGCATCGTCCGCCCAGGCCGCCGGCGTCATGGCCAGGATCACGGCGGCGGCCAACAGGGTCTTCTTCATGGTTCAAGCGCTCAGGCAGGCACGAACCACCGTGCCGGACGGCGCGGTGCTCGCAGGGAAAGAGGGGATTGAAACGGCAGGGYAGTCGGTGGACGGCTGCTGCCCGGTCGTTAAAATTCTTTCACTGCGGCATGACTGTCATATGACAGCCAGCGCCCATCGCATCCCTGTGCCGCTGACGTCCGATGCACATGAACACCACCTCCACGGGTATCGACCCGCATGACGTCAATGCGTGGCGTGGCCCCGCCGCAGCGTGATCAACGTGATTTCCGACGGCACGCCGATCCGCGCGGGAAACCCCGGCCACAGGCCGGCACCGTTGCTGACATACAGGGTCATGCCATCGACCTCGTAGCGGCCGGAGACATAGCCGTTGTTGGCACGCTTCACCAGCTGGTCCATGCCGACGATGTGGCCACCGTGGGTATGCCCGGACAACTGCAGCTTCACTCCGTGGGCGGCGTTGACGCGCGCCGCGCCCGGGCGATGGTCGAGCAGGATCACCGGCGCGGCGGGATCGGCACCGGCGAGTGCGGCAGTGATGTCCGGCAGTGGCAGCCCGTAGTTGGCCGCCACTGGATCGGTCACCCCGGCGATGGTCAGCGCAGCGTCCTTGCGCGTCACTGCCACGTGGCTGTTTTCCAGCACCTGCATGCCCTGCGCGCGGAAGGCCTGCATCCAGGCGGTGTACTGCGCGTAATACTCGTGATTGCCGGTGATCGCGATGACGCCATCGGGGGCACGCAACTGCGCCAGCGGGGCGAAATCGGCCGCGCGTGCGGCCACGCTGCCGTCGATGAGATCGCCGGTGATCACCACCAGGTCCGGCTTCAGCGCATTGCTGTTGGCCACCACCTTGGACACCCAACGGCCGGTGAGCAGGCGGCTGGCGTGGATATCGGTCAGCTGCAGCACGCGGTAACCGTCGAACGCCTGCGGCAGGTCATCGATGACCACCTCAATCTGTCGCGTCTGCGGGACAGCCATGCCCTGCCAGATGCCATAGGCGGACAACAGCAGTGCCACGCCCATCGCGCCGGGCCGCAGCCATGCGGTGCGCAATGCGGCCACGCCACGCGGGCGGCGCAGCAGGCGTGCGCCCAGCAGCGCGGCATCGATCAGCAGCAGCAACACGGCGCCCAGCAGCAGTGCGGTAAAGCCGGTAGCCAGCACCGCGATCACCGCCTTGGGAATCTCCGGCGACGCCATGGTCCCGGCAAAGCGGGCCACGATGCGATGGTGCAACGCCAGCGCCACCACCAGCAATCCAAGCGGGCCACGTACCGACAGCGCCATCCGCATCGGCCAGATCACACGCCACACCACGTACAACGCGAGCAGCACACCAACAACACTCAGCACAGGCACTTCCAGTTTCAACAGGGGGAGACTGCAGCGCCCGCCTCGCGGCGGACGTGCAGCGCACCATCTTTGCCGAAACCGTCCGCGCCTGCCACCGCGCATCTGTCATATGAACGAAAGGCATATGCCGGCGACGTCGCGCCCCCGCAGTGCGCTATGGCGTGGGCGGACGCGATGCACGCGTCGCAGCGACCTTCCTTGCCGCAGGAGCGCTGCTCGCCGCGGGCGTGCTCTTGGCTCCTGCCGTCGTCTTCTTCGCCGCTGCTTTGTTCGTTCCGGTCGGCACGACAGCGCGTCCCGCCTTCGCGGCCTTGCCGGCCACATTCAATTCCACTGCCGCACGGATCAGCGCCTTCAACGCCGCCGTGTCGATCCGCTCGCCTTCATGCACGTCGATCGCCCGCCGTGTGTTGCCCTCGAGGCTGGCATTGAACAGACCGGTGGGATCGTCCAGCGCCGCGCCCTTGGCGAAGGTCATCTTCACCGCGGTCTTGTAGGTTTCTCCGGTGCACAGGATGCCGTCGTGCTCCCAGACCGGCACGCCCCGCCACTTCACGCTTTCCACGACCTGGGGATCGGCCTGTTTGATGATGCGGCGCAGGGTCGCCAAGGTCTTGCCGCGCCAGTCGTCGAGGCTGGCGATCCTGGCATCGATCTGTTGCGAGGCGGACGTGGCGTCAGCGGGAACGGCGGCGTTGAGTGGCATCGCGGGGCGTCCAGCAAGGGGGCCTGACCGCGTTATAGACCCCGCCGGAGGCGATGACAATGCACCCGGACGGCAGTCGCCTGTAAATCAGCGCGGGTAGCGGTACACCTGATCGCCTGGGTCGCTACGCACGGCAGTGGCATCCAGCACGCCGCCCAGCCGCCGGGCGACGCCGGCCGAGGACGGGTTGTCCGCAGACACGCAGCTGACCAGCGTCGCCAGGCCGAGGGTGTCGAAGGCCCAGTCGCGCATCGCCGTCGCCGCCTCGGTGGCGTGGCCTTTTCCCTCGTGGCCGTCGTACAGCAGCCAGCCGAGTTCCTTTTCCGGGAACAGCGGGCCGTCATTGATGCCGACCTGGCCGATGCACTGGCCGTTGTCGGTCCGCTCGATCATCAGCGCGCCGTGCCCGAAGAACTGCCAGCAGGCCTGGTCGTGGCAGAACATCCCCCACGCCGCCCGCAGGTCGAAGGGACCGCCCAGGCCCACCGCACGGGGCGAGGCCAGGAACGCCCGGTAGGCGGGAAAATCGGCCTCGGTCTGTCGGCGCAGCAGCAGGCGTGGCGTGCGCAGCGTGATCGGGGCAGAAGGCATCGCGGGGCTTCCAGGCTCGGCAGACAGGCCGGCATGGTCCCGTGTCTCGCCGACAGCCGGCAAGCGCCGGGGCTGAACGGATCCCGGCCAGACCTTCGCCTGCACTTGCAGCGCAACCGCGCCCGGACTATAAATGAGCAAGCACTCACTTACTCATTCCCATGGCCCGCCCGCTCAGCGAACAGAAACGCGATGCAATCCTGGACGCTGCCGCCCAACGGGTGGCCGCGCAGGGCATTGGCGCGTCCACGGCGCAGATCGCGCGCGCGGCCAAGGTCGCCGAAGGCACGGTGTTCACCTACTTCGAGACCAAGGACGCGCTGCTCAACGCGCTGTTCGTCCGCCTGGAAACCCGGCTGTCGCAGGCGCTGGCCACCGACTTCCCCGCCGACGCCGATGCCCATGACCTGTTGCAGCACGCCTGGTACGCGCTGGTCGCCTGGGGCTCGGCCTACCCGGTGGACCGCATGGCGCTGCGCCAGCTGAAGGTGTCCGAGCGCATCAGCGAACAGACCCGCACCCAGTGCGCCGGCCTCTTCGGCAGCATGCTGCAGTCGCTGGAAACCCGCCTGGCCGACCACATCGATCCGCAGCGCCTGCCGTTCTACCTGGGCCGGGTGCTGATCAACCTGCTGGAGACCACGCTGGAAGCGATGGCCGCCGCACCCGACCAGCGGCAGCAGTTGCAGCAGGCCGGCTTCGACCTGTTCTGGAAAGGCATCCAACGTTGATTCGTAGCTTTGACCCAATAAATGAGTGCCTGAACACTCATAAGCCTGAAGGTGGCGCATGAGAGCCCTCCCCCTGCTTGCCGTCGCCTTCACCCTCACCGTAATTCTCGGGATGACCCTGACCTTGCCTATCGCCAACCATGACGC
>NZ_JBFULO010000071.1:0-13628 GCF_054049855.1 Stenotrophomonas sp. P5_B8
GCATCATGGTCCAGCACCTCGGCCCAGAAGTAGGCGTAGTAACCGGCCGAATAGCCACCGCCCCAGATGTGGTCGAAGTAGGTGGTGCGGTAACGCGGCGGCACCTGCGGCAGGTCGACCTTGAACTTCTTCAGCGCCGCCGCTTCGAACGGGGCCACGTCCTGCAGCGGCGCGTCGGCCGGCTGGGTGTGCCAGGCCAGGTCGAGCAGCGCCGCCGACAGGTACTCGGTGGTCGCATAGCCCTGGTTGAAGGTGCGCGCCTTGAGGATCTTGTCGACCAGCGCCTGCGGCATCGGCTCACCGGTCTTGTAGTTCTTGGCGTAGTTGGCGAACACCTTCGGGTCCAGCGCCCAATGCTCGTTGAACTGCGAGGGGAACTCGACGAAGTCGCGCGAGGTGCTGGTGCCTGCGATGGACGGGTACTTCACCTTGGAGAACATGCCATGCAGCGCGTGGCCGAACTCATGGAACATCGTGGTCACATCATCGAAGCTGAGCAGCGCGGGCTGGCCGGCGGCGGGCTTGGTGAAGTTGCACACGTTGTAGACCACCGGCTTGGCACCGGTCAGGCCGTCCTGTTCGACGAACACGTCCATCCAGGCGCCACCGGACTTGCTGTCACGCTTGAAGTAGTCGGTGTAGAACAGCGCCAGCGACGTGCCGTCCTTGTCGAACACCTCGTAGACCTTCATGTCCGCGTGGTAGGTCGGGATATCGGTGCGCGGCTTGAAGGTGATGCCGTACAGCTGGGTGGCGGCGTAGAAGACGCCGTTCTGCAGCACGTTGTCCAGCTCGAAGTACGGCTTGATCTGCGACTCGTCCAGGTCGTACTGCGCCTTGCGCACCTGTTCGGCGTAGAAGTCCCAGTCGGACGCGGCCAGCTTGAAACCGCCCTTCTGGGCGTCGATCACTTTCTGCATTTCGCCGATCTCGCCACGCGCCTTGGCGGTGGCTGCCGGCACGGTGTCAGTCAGCAGCTTGAGCGCGGCGGCCGGGGTCTTGGCCATCTGGTCGGCCAGGCTGTAGGCGGCGTAGTTGTCGAAGCCGAGCAGCTTGGCCTTCTGCGCACGCAGCTGGGCCAGCCGCTGTACGGTCTGCCGGGTGTCGTTGGCATCGCCCTTCTCGGCGCGGGTTTCGGAGGCCTTGAGCACGGCGGCGCGCTGGTCGCGGTCGCTCAGCGAGGCCAGTACCGGCTGCTGGGTGGTGTTCTGCAGCGGCAGCACGTACTTGCCGTCCAGCTTGCGGTCCTTGGCATCGGCGGCGGCGGTGTTGATCGCATCCTCGTCCAGGCCGGCCAGCTTGGCCTTGTCATCGACCACCACCGCACCGGCGGCGGTGGCGGCCACCAGGCGGGTGTGGAACTGGGTGGCCAGCGTGGTTTCTTCCACGTTGAGCTTGCGCAGCGAGGCCTTGTCGGCATCGTTCAACTGCGCGCCGGCACGCACGAATTCCTGGTAGTCACGCTCGACCAGGCGCAGCTGCACCGGGTCCAGGCCCAGCGACTGGCGCTGGTCGTAGACGCTCTTGATGCGGGCGAACAGCTTCGGGTCGAGGTTGATCTCGTCCTGGTGGTCGGCCAGCTTCGGGGCGACTTCTTCCTGGATCTTCTGGCGCGCCTCGTTGGTATCGGCCTGGACCAGGCCGAAGAAGATGCGCGACACGCGGGTCAGGGTTTCGCCGCTGCGCTCCAGCGCTTCGACGGTGTTGTCGAAGGTGGCCGGTTCGGGGTTGTCGGCGATCTTGCGGACTTCGGCCAGGTGCTGCTTCATGCCTTCATTGAAGGCCGGCAGGTAGTCACTGTCCTTGATCTTGTCGAACGGCGGCGCCTGGAACGGCAGCGTGCTGGCGCTCAACAGGGGGTTGGTGGACGCATCGGCCGGCTGTTGCGCGGCGGGGGTCGGGGTATCGGTCACGGGGGTGGACTCCTTGCCGGAACAAGCCGCCAGCGCCAGGCTGATGGCAGCGGCCAAAACTACGGTACGCGACATGAAACGGGCTCCTTGGAATGGGATGCGGCTGCGGAAAACCGCAGCCGATCACCCTACTCCGATTGCCCGGAAGCGGCATGTGCCGGACGTGGCGCATGGCTGTGCGGCGCCCGCCGTGAACGGGGCCGGCGTCTCCCGGCCCGGTCCGGCCTCAGACGGTGCCGCGGTTCTTGCCCTGCCAGGGCCGGTAGTAGTCGCGGATGGCGGCCATGTCGGCGGCATCATCGCCGGTGGAATAAAACAGCGGGCCGATCCCGATGGTCTTTTCCGGGTAATGGAAGTAAGCCGCCAGCACCGGCACGTCGGCCATCCGCGCGATCTTCAGGAACCCGGCCTTCCAGTGCGTCACCGCCTTGCGGGTGCCTTCGGGGGTGATCGCATACCACATGCGTTCGGAGCCGCGGATCAGGCTGACCGCCTGTTCCACCGTGCCCTGCGGCGAGCTGCGGTCCAGCGGGATCACGCCCAGGGCGCGCAGCAGCGGCGACAGCGGCCACCAGAACAACGAGGCCTTGCCCAGCACCTTGACCTGCATGCCCAGCGCGATCTTGGCCGCCATGCCCCAGAACCCGTCCCAGTTGGAGGAGTGCGGGGCAATGATGAAGACCAGCTTGGGCACGTCCGGGAAGGTGCCCACCACTTTCCAGCCACCCAGGCGCAACGTGCAGCGCGCCAGYCAGCGGAGGAAGCGGTTGGGTTTGACCTGCGGCATGTTGGGCGGAACGGCCGGCAACAGCGGACTTCGGTTGTTCAAGCAATCACTCCCAATTGCGTGTGGTGCGGCCGCGCTTGATCTGCGCGCGGCCCTTTTTTTCATCCAGGCGGCGCAGCTTCGCCCCGTACGACGGCTTGGTGGCCACGCGCGGCTTGGGCACGCTGAGGCTGGCCTGGATGAACTCGGCCAGGCGCTCGCGCGCATCCTCGCGGTTGCGGTCCTGGGTGCGAAAACGCTGGGCATCGATGACCAGCACGCCCTCGCCGGTCATGCGTCGGTCGCGCCGGGCCAACAGGCGCGAGCGCAACGGTTCGGGCAGCGACGGCGAGCCGGCCACGTCGAAACGCAGTTCCACCGCGGTGGACACCTTGTTGACGTTCTGCCCGCCGGCGCCACTGGCGCGCACGAAACGCTCGACGATTTCCGCGTCGGGAATCGACAGATGTGCGCTGACGGTGACTGGTCCGGTACCCATGGGCGGCATTGTAAAGGCAGGACGCGTGCCGAGGGTGAGCCCAACATCCCCGATGACGCCGATAACGTCCGCAAAATGCAGCCTGATGACATCCCGGCGGGTATCCTCGGGACTCCATGCAACGCAGGATGCTCCGCACATGCTTTCGATCCGTCCGCTGACCCTTACCGGCCCGACCCGTCCCCGTCGTGGCCTGATCCGCCTGGGCCTGGTACTCGCCCTGGGCCTTGCCGCCGTGGCCCCGGCCATCGCCGCGCCGCCGTCCGATGCCGACATCAACCGGCTGCTGGCCGCCTCGCGCGCGCAGACCATGCTGGACAGCATGCTGCCGCAGATCGAGGCGATGCAGCGCCAGCAGTTCCAGCAGGTCGCCCAGCAGCGCCAGCTCGATGCGCAGCAGCAGGAACAGATGAAGCGCATGGAGGCACGCACCACCCAGACCATCCGCCAGGCGCTGTCCTGGCAGCAGCTGCGGCCGATGTACGTGGACCTCTACAAGAAGAGCTTCAGCAAGGAAGACGTGCTGGCGATGGCCGAGTTCTACGAGAGCTCGGCCGGACAGAGTCTGCTCGACAAGACCCCGGCGCTGATGCAGAACGTGATGGTGGCCATCCAGGAAAAGATGCAGCCGCTGTTCGTGGACCTGCAGAAGGACCTGGAGGAAATCATGAACGAGAAGCCGGCCCCGGCGAAGAAGTGACCCCGTAGAGCCGACCGTTGGTCGGCTGCACGATCCCGGGCACCGCATGTAAAGCATGCCGACCGTTGGTCGGCTGCAGATATCCCGGGCACCGCATGTAAAGCATGCCGACCGTTGGTCGGCTGCACGATCCCGGGCACCACATGTAAAGCATGCCGACCGTTGGTCGGCTGCAGATGTCCCGGGCACCGCATGTAAGGCAGCCGACCAACGGTCGGCTCTACGCGGGTCAGGCCGCGTCCCAGCCGAACAGATCCATCGCCTTGCGGAACTCCCCCTCCGCCGGCGCGCTGACGTCCATCGCGGTGCCATCGGGGTGTGGGAACCGCAGGCGTTCGGCGTGCAGCAGCATGCGGTGGATGCCCTGCATGCGGAAACTGCGGTTGTGGCGGCCATCGCCATGGCTGGTGTCGCCGATCAGGTGGTGGGACAGGTGCTTGAGGTGGCGGCGGATCTGACGGAAGCGGCCGGTCTGCGGTTGGCAGCGCAGCAGCGCATAGCGCGAGGTCTCGAACTCGCCCACCGGCACGGCGATCTCGCCCACGGCCACCCGCTGGAAATGGGTGATGGCCTGCTTCTTCACCGGCTTGCCGGGGCCGCCATCGAGGTCATGGTCGACGGTGAAGATGTCTTCGGCCGGCCAGCCACGGCAGATCGCCAGGTAATCCTTGGTCACATCGCCGCCCATCAGCGCTTTGCCGAGCACGCTGGCGCTTTCGCGGTCGAAGGCCAGCAGCAGGCAGCCGCTGGTGGCGCGGTCGAGCCGGTGGACCAGGAAGATCGGCTTGCCGAGCTGGTCGCGCAGGCGGTCGGCAAGGAAGTCGTCTTCGCCACGGGCCAGCTTGCTGTCGTGGACCATCAGCCCGGCGGGCTTGTTGACCACGGCCAGGCGGTCGTCCAGGTGCAGCAACTGCAGGGGCGCCACTGCGGGCGCGAGGTCGGTTGCGGTGTCGGTATCGATGTCGTTCACCGACCGATTATCCCCGCCCACTGCAGGCAGCGCCAACAAAGGCGATTCAGGCGACGTCACGCACCGCGATCAGTTCGCCGTTGCCGATCGGCACCCGCACGCAATGGAACTGCGGATCGCGGCGTACCTGTGCCTCGAAGGCCGCCATCTGTTCGGCATGCGAGACGGCATTGTCGACCACCAGCAAGCCACCGGGACGCAGCACGCGACGCAGGTCCGGCCACCAGCCCAGGTACTGGCTGCGTTCGGAATCCAGGAACAGCAGGTCGATGCTGGCCTCGGCTGCGGCACCCAGCCACACACCCGCATCGATGTGGATAAGCTCGATCTGCGCGGCCAGGCCGCTGCGCGCGAAGGTGGCCGTCGCCAGGGCGATCTTGTCGGCGGCGTACTCCAGCGTGGTGACCTGCCCGCCGACAGCCGCAGCGGCCTCGGCCAGCCACAGCGTGGAATAGCCGTTGGAGGTGCCGATCTCCAGCACCCGCCGCGCGCCGGTGGCACGCACCAGCACACCCAGCAGCTCGCCGGTGTCCGGGGTGATGTTGAGCATGCGCTGGGCACGCTCGGTATGGCTGGCATCGTGGTCGGCGCCGAACCGGGCCAGTTCGTCCTTCAGTGCCTGCAGCGTCATCTCAGCGGCGCCACCACGCGCTGGCCAACGAGAACAGACCGGCCGCGCCACTCACCCAGCTCCACACCGGTGCATCACCGAAGTACCAGCCGCCCGGCTGCATGCCGTACAGCACCGCCGCGACGATCAGCAGGCCGACACCGGCGATCGCGGCGACCGCGCGCTTCTGCAGCTTCTGCAGGTTGGTGTTGAGCGCGACCAGGTCCTGCGAGCGCATCGACAGCTCGTGTCCGCCTTCCACCTGCTGCTTCAGCCAGGCGTGTACCAGGCGCGGCATGTCCGGGGTGTGGGTCATGATTTCCGGCAGCCGCTTGCGCAGCTCCTTCAGTACCCGGCGCGGGCTGTAACGCTCGCGCAGGATGCGTTCGAGCACCGGCCGGGCCACCGCCCAGATGTCCAGTTCCGGATCGAGCTGGCGGCCGACGCCTTCGATGTTGAGCAGGGTCTTCTGCAGCAGGATCAGCTGCGGCTGCAGGGTCAGTTCATAGCGCTGGGCCACGCGGAACAGCTTGATCAGCACCTCGGCCAGCGAAATCTGCGACAGCGGCCGGGTGAAGTAGGGTTCGCACACCGAACGCGCCGCCGCTTCCAGCTCGTCGATACGCACGTTGCCCGGCATCCAGCCCGCTTCAACGTGGAGCTCGGCCATGCGCCGGTAATCCTTGTTGAAGATCGCCATGAAGTTCTCGGCCAGGTAGTACTGATCCTCCTGCGAGAGCTGGCCCATGATGCCGAAGTCCAGCGCGATGAAGCGCGGGTTGTCGCGGCGCGCCGGATCGAGGTCGACCCAGATGTTGCCGGCGTGCGCATCGGCGTGGAAGAAGTTGTCGCGGAACACCTGCGTGTAGAACACCCGCACGCCCTTGGCCGCCAGCGCCTTGCGGTCGATGCCGGCCTTGTCCAGCGCGACGATATCATCCGACGGAATGCCCCACACCCGCTCCAGGGTCAGCGCGCGCTCGGCGGTGTGGCTCCAGATCACTTCCGGAACGTACAGGTCGTCCGAATCCATCCAGTTGCGGCGCAGCACGCTGGCGTTGGCGCCTTCGCGTTGCAGGTCAAGCTCGGCGGCCAGGGTGTTCTCGACCTCGGCCACCACTTCGCGCGGGCGGATCTTGTCGGCGCGCGGATGGGCGCGCTCGACCAGCGCAGCGGCCGAGGTGAGCAGCGCGATGTCGGCATCGATCTGCCGTTCGATATCCGGGCGCAGCACCTTGACCACCACCTGGCGGCCGTCGGCCAGCGTGGCCGCGTGGACCTGGGCGATCGAGGCCGAGGCCAGCGGCTGCAGGTCGAAGCTGGCGAACGCCTCGCTGACCGGGCGGCCGAGCGCCTGCTCGACGATGCGCTGGGCGGTCGCGCCGTCAAACGGCTTGACCCGGTCCTGCAGCAGGGTCAGCTCGTTGGCCACATCGGCCGGGATCAGGTCGCGGCGGGTGGACAGGATCTGCCCGAACTTGACGAAGATGGGGCCGAGGTCCTGCAGCGCCAGGCGCAGCCGGGCACCGCGCGACTGCGCGGCGATATCGGCCGAGGCGCGCGGCACGAACGGCTTGGCCAGGCGCAGCCAGCGCTCCAGCGGGGTGTCCTGCAGCAGATCATCCAGGCGGTAGCGCAGGATCACCCGGCCGATGCGGGTGGCGCGGAACATCGCCTTCATGCGCGCACCTGGCGCAGGCGCTGTACCCGGGCGGCGATGCGTTCCACATCGTCGCGCATCACATCCACGTCGTCGTGGAAGGCTTCCAGTTCTGCTCGCGGTACCACGTCGCGGGACTCCTCGGTGACATATTCGGCGGCGCTGTGCGCCAGGTCGGACGCGCCACGGCGCGCATGCTGCAGCGCCGAGCGCAGGCTGTTGGCGATCTGCACGCCCAGCACCTCGCCGAACACGCGCACGAACGGCTGCTGCCAGTCCGGATCGAAACGGCTGGCCAACTGCTGCAGGCGCCGGGCCAGCTCGGCATCGCCGGAGACCTTGACCCGCCCGGCCGGGGCGTCACCGCCGCGGCGCGCATTGGCCAGGAACGGCAGCTGCGCAAGCACGCCGCCCAGGGTGCTGCGCACGGCCAGGTCCGGCTCCTGCTGCGCATCCACCGGGCCCACGGTCAGGCGCTCACCGTCGACCCCGATACGCATCGCCAGCGAAGGGGATTCCAGGGTCAGCGCAATGTGCCGGCCATCCAGCGCACCCAGCGCGCTGCGCGTGTCCGGGTCCAGCGCCAGCGCGCGGTTGAGCGCCAGCTGCAGCGCATTGCCGGCCAGCGGTTTGAGGGAACTGAGGAAGGAACGGGCCATCGCTGCATTCTACTCGGCCCATGGCAGCGCCGGACCGCCGTACGTGCGCCGAGGCTGACGCGAGCATGAAGGCCGGTTCCACTGCAGGCCGCTGACCGGTTCATGCTATGGACCCACACACCAGGCGCAGGAGCGGCAACAGGCATGGGCAAGACCCGGGTAGGCATCATTTTCGGTGGCCGTTCGGCCGAACACGAAGTGTCACTGCAGTCGGCCAGGAACATCGTGGACGCATTGGACAAGACGCGCTTCGACGTGACCCTGATCGGGATCGACAAGCAGGGCCAGTGGCATGTCAGCGACCCGCAGGCCTTCCTGCTGCACGCCGATGACCCGGCGCGGATCGCCCTGAACCGCTCGGGCATTGCGGTGGCCGTGCGCCCCGGGGTGGCGCGCCAGCAGCTGGTGCCGACCGATCCGGCCACCGCACTGGAGCAGATCGATGTCGTGTTCCCCATCGTGCACGGCACGCTGGGCGAGGACGGCTCGCTGCAGGGCCTGCTGCGCATGGCCAACCTGCCGTTCGTGGGCTCCGGCGTACTCGGCTCGGCGGTGGCGATGGACAAGGACGTGGCCAAGCGCCTGCTGCGCGACGCCGGGCTGGCGGTGGCACCGTTCGCCTGCTTCAACCGGGCCAGCGCAGCCAACGCCGACTACGCCGCGCTGGTCGCGCAGCTGGGCTCGCCGCTGTTCGTCAAACCGGCCAACCAGGGCTCGTCGGTCGGGGTGAGCAAGGTGGACAGCGCGCGGGAATTTCATGAGGCTCTCGCGCTGGCGCTGTCCTATGACCACAAGGCGCTGGTGGAGACGGCCATCGACGGCCGCGAGATCGAGTGCGCGGTACTGGGCAACGACCGCCCCGAGGCCAGCGTGTGCGGCGAGGTGGTGCTGCACGACGCGTTCTACTCATATGACACCAAATACATCAGCGAGACCGGTGCGGACGTGGTGGTGCCGGCGGCCATCAGCGACGCCGACCAGCAGCGCATCGGCGACATCGCGGTGCGCGCCTATCAGGCGCTGGATTGCGCCGGTCTGGCGCGGGTGGATGTATTCCTGACCCCTGCTGGCGAGGTGGTCATCAACGAGATCAACACCCTGCCGGGCTTCACCCGAATCAGCATGTATCCCAAATTGTGGGCGGCCAGTGGGCTCGATTACACGGCCCTGATCAGCCGCCTTCTGGACCTGGCCCTGCAACGGCATGCGCAGGAGCAGGCGCTGCGCAGCTCGATCACCGCCTGATACGGCGACGGCCCGACGCGCTTTCGCACGCCGGGCCGTCACAAGGCAATGGCTGGGCAACCCGCGCCGGAGAGAGGGAGCGCGGGCTGCCCGGCGGACTAGCCTCGCTTGCGGAACATCGACACCACCGCCAGGATCAGGAAGACCACGAACAGGATCCAGGCGATGTTGCTGGCGGCACCGGCGATGCCGGAGAAGCCAAGCACCGCCGCGATGATGGCGATGACAAAAAAGATAACGGCGTAATGCAGCATGTCGATCCTCGCGTAATGCGTGCCGGATTGGCGTGCTGCAATCTTCACCAAACCGCGGTGTTCAGGAAGTGATGGCGTCCTGTGCGTGCGATGAAGACTTCAGCCTCGTGAGGCCTTCGTCAATGCTCACCTGCGGCACGTAGCCGAAGTCCCGACGCGCCGGCGCCATGCTGTACCAATGTGGGGTGCACAGCTGCTCGGCAAGGAAGCGGGTCATCGGCGGTTCGCCGCGCAGGCGCAACAGCGGCCACAGCCGCTCGGCCACCGCGCCGATGCGATAGGCGGTCTTGAAGCTGATCGACTTGTGCACCGCTGGCGCGCCGACCGCAGCCAGCAGCTTGTTGAGCAGTTCCTTCATCGGCAGCGGTTCGCCGTTGGAGATGAAGTACGCCTTGCCCGCGCACGCCGCGCCCGGGGCAAGGTGTTCGAAGGCAAGGAAGTGCGCCAGCGCAGCGTTGTCGATGTAGGTGGTATCGACCAGATTGCTGCCGTCCCCGACAAAGCGCAGCCGACCGGCGCGCGCACGCTCGGCCAGGCGCGGCACCAGCTGCTGGTCGCCCGGCCCCCAGATCAGCCGCGGGCGCAGTGCCACGGTGGCCAGGGTGGCATCGTTGGCGGCCAGCACGCGCTGCTCGGCAAGGGTCTTGGTGGCCGCATACGGCGCCTGGAAGTCTTCGCCGTAGGGCACTTCATCGGCGCCCAGGCCTTCCACCGGGTGGGTGGCGCGATGGGTCACGCTCGGCGTGGAGGTGTAGACCAGCTTGCCCACGCCATGCGCGCGGCAGGCAGCGATCACGTTGTCGGTGCCGACCACGTTGGCCTGGAAATAGCTGTCATAACTGCCCCACGCGCCGGCCTTGGCGCCGTTGTGGAACACGGCATCGACCCCGGCCACCGCGTGGCGCACCGCATCGGCATCGGCCAGGTCGCCGCGGATCTGGCCCACGCCCAGTGCGGCCAGCGGCGGATAGTCGCCGCGGTTGAAGCTGAGCACCTGATGGCCCCGCTGCACCAGCCCACGGCACAGCGCCTGCCCAAGGAAGCCACCCCCACCGGTCACCAGGATTCTCATGCGCGCGTGTCCACGTGGGTTGCGGCCCAGACAGCCAGCTTCTCGCGGCCGATCTTGGCGTTGTGGCGGATATCCACCGGGAAGCCGGGATGCATCAGGAACTGTTCGATGCGGGGGGTGTGCGGGTGTGCATCGGCCTCGCGACGCAGGCGTTCGCGCAGCGCAGGGGTATCGGCACCGCCGGGTTGCAGCTCCACGCACAGCACCGGGCGCTGGCGACCCGCCGCACCGACGCCGACCAGCGCGGTGCGGGCGATGCCGTCGAGCGCATTGAAGACCGGTTCGACCTGTTCGGTGTACATCGGCCCCTGCGCGGTTTCCAGGCGCTGGGTCTTGCGACCGCAGAACCACAGCCGACCCTGCGCATCGAAGTAGCCGACATCGCCCATGCGGTGCACTACGCGCGCGCTGCCATCGGCGAGCACTTCGCCGATCTTGGCCGCGGCAGTGGCCTGCGGGCGGTTGAAGTAGCTGTCGGTCGCGGTGGGACCGGCCACGGTGATTTCGCCGACCTCGCCCACGCCCACCTCACGCACCTGCGACCAGTCCGGCAGCGGCGCGTCGTCGATGGCGATGATGCGCACCAGGTTGGGCGCCACCACGCGCCCGACGCAGGTGCCGGCCCCGGCTTCGGTGGCCTGGCGGGTGCTTTCCAGCTCGCGGCCTTCGATCACCGCCACCGGCAGGCACTCGGTGGCGCCGTACGGCGTCCAGAACTCGGCGTCGGCCGGCAGCAGACGGCGGATCCGGGCGACCACGTCCGGCGGCACCGGCGCGCCGGCCGAGGTCACCCGGCGCACGCCCGTCAGCGGCTGGCCGTGGTCGGCCAGCACCCGCATCAGCGCCGGTGAACCGAACAGCTGGGTGATCCCGAAGCGGGCGATCGCATCGAGCAGCTTGCGCGGGTCGGCCTTGGCCGGGCGCGTCGGGTCCATGTCCGGAATCACCGAGGTCAGGCCCAGCGCCGGATCGAACAAGGCGAACGGCGGGAAGGTCGGCAGGTCCACGCCACCGGGCTCCATGCCGAAGGCCGACCGCAGCAGCTCCACCTGGCCCACGAAGTGCCGGTGGCGGTAGACCACGCCCTTGGGCACGCCGGTGGAGCCACTGGTGAACAGGATCGCGGCAACGTCGTCGCCCTCGGTGGACGCCATCGGCTGCGGCGCGCGCGCGCCCTCGGCCTCGATCCGGGCCAGCGTGGTGCCGCCCCAGCCCCAGCGCMGGCCGACGGTCACCAGGGTCTTCGCTCCCGGGCACCAGCGCAGCACCAGCCGCGCCACGTGGGCCAGGCCGATGCCGATGAAGGCCTGCGGCTGCGCCTCGTCCAGGCACTGTTTGAGGGCGCGCTTGTCGATACCGGGGTCGACCAGCACCGGCACTGCGCCGTTCTTGAACAACGCGAACATCAGCAGGAAGAACTCCGGCGAGGGCCGCACCATCACCACCGCGCGCACACCGCGGCCGATGCCGTGGGCAGCCAGGCCGGCGGCCATGGCGTCGCTGCGCGCGTTGAGGGTGCGGTAATCGAGGGTGACGTCGTAGGCGGCCATGCCGCCTGCACCGGGCTTTCCGGGGCAGCGGATGGCGATCTGGTCGGGGCGTTCACGGGCCAGCTCGGGCAGGCGCGCGGCAATGTTGGTGGCGGCGTTCATCCGTTCATTGTCGCCGCTGCAGAAAAATCTTGCGCGGGCGGCCACGGCATGGAAAATTCGCGGCCTTCCCTCCTGCTCGATTGCCGCCCAAGGCCGGTCCCCCATGTCCCATCCCTGCCTCACCTGCGGCGCCTGCTGCACCCAGTACCGTGTGGCGTTCCACTGGATGGAATCGGACGAGGTCACCCCCGGCGGCGTGCCGCACGAACTGACCCAGGTGCTGGACCCGCACCGGCTGTGCATGCGCGGCACCCTGTCCAAGCCGGTCTACTGCGTGGCGCTGGATGCGGAGATCGGGGTCTATTCGCGCTGCAGCATCCACCCCAACCGCCCCAGCGTGTGCCGCGAAGTGGACGCCTCGTGGGAGTACGGCAAGGCCAGCCCACAGTGTGACAAAGCGCGGGTTGCGCACGGCATGCCGGCCCTGACCCTGGCCGATTGGCGCTGGCGGGACGCGGCGGACAATGACGATGATCATCCCGACGACAACGGCAGCTCGCCGGCGCCGCAGGCGCCGATCGCGGCGTGAGGGTGTGCGTCCGGGGGTGATGGCCCGGCGCGAAGGGCAGCCGACCAACGGTCGGCTCTACGGGTGGGTTCCGACCCGATCAAACGTCGGTACCCACCGGTTGCTGGGTAGGTGACGACCGTTGGTCGTCACCCCGGYCAAATCGGGTTTGCGTCCAAAAACGCCCGGATCTTCGGCACCAGCACCTCGTGCTTGTCTTCCAGCACGTAATGCCCGGCATCCTCGAAGGCGTGCACCTCGGCCTGCGGCAGCGCGGCCTGGAAGCCGGCCAGGAAGTGGTGGTCGAACACGAAGTCGCGCAGGCCCCAGCCGATGAAGGCGGGGCGGTCGGCGTACGACGGCAACGTCTGGCCGGAGCGCTCCAGCAACGACCACGCCTTGTCGGCCGGCGACAGGGGGATGTCCTGCATGAAACGGATGGTGCTGATGCGGTTGGCGTAGCTGTTGTACGGCGACACGTATGCGCGGCGCACGTCGGCCGGCATCTTGCGCTCCACGCCCAGCCACGAGGCACCGGCGGAGAACGCGTTGAAGGTGCGGATGATCCACTCCCCCACCGTCCAGTGACGGCCCAGCGCGATCTGCCACGGCATTTTCTTCGCAGCCGGCATCGGGAATGCCGCCGTGTTGAGCACCACCAGGCGCTTGACCTGCGCGTGGTGCGACAGCGCCCAGCCAAAGCCGATCATGCCGCCCCAGTCGTGCACGGCCAAGGTCACCGGGCCGATGATGCCCAGGTGCCTGAGCAGCGCGTCCAGATCGTCCACGCGCGACTGCAGCGTGTAGTCGTAATGCGCGTCATCGGGCTTGTCCGACAGGCCCATGCCGATGTGGTCGGGCACGATGCAACGGTATTTGTCCGACAGCCCCGCCACCAGCGTGCGCCAGTAATAGCTCCACGACGGGTTGCCGTGGACCATCACCACCACCTCGCCATCGCGCGGACCTTCGTCGAGATAGTTCATCGACAGGCCGGGGCGCACCTCGAAGCGSTGCGGATGAGCGGGGTAACCGGGAAGCTGGGGCATGCAATCGCACCTGTAAAAAGGGCCGGTAGTACCGGCCCTTGGATTCAACGTAGCAATCCAAGGGCCGGTAC
>NZ_JBFULO010000072.1:0-13601 GCF_054049855.1 Stenotrophomonas sp. P5_B8
ATCTACAGCGATCTGCCGGGCGGCTGGATGATCGGCGTGCCGATGTGGTCGGGCTGGTGCGTGCTGGCGTTTGGACTGCTCGTCCTTGTCGTGGTCGCGCGCCGTACCACGTTCAAGCAGGGCGGTTGGCGGGGCGTGGTCGGTGGTGTGGCGTGGTGGCCGCTGGCATTGCTGTCGGTTGCCCTGGCGGTGCGGGTGTCGTACCGGTTGCTGGGCGGTGGCGATGCCAGCCTGGTGAACAACCGCGACCTGCTGGCGGCATTCTCGACGCTGGCGGCGGGCGAGGGACTGTTGGCCATCGGCGTGGTGCTGGCGTTGGGTGCACTGACGCTGTGCAAGGCCGGGCGTAAACCGTTTGCCGTGCTGGCCCTGCTGGTGGGGGCCTGTGCCTCGCTGCGCGGCGGCGTGGATGTCATTGGGCTGGTGCTGGGTGTGCTGGTCGCGCTGCTGGCGTGGACCAGCGCCGGTAGCGCGGTACGCGGCGAAAGCGTGCGGCTGGGTGCACTGGGCCTTGCCTGGCTCATCGGCGCCATCGTGCAGGTGCTGGCGCCCGAGCTGGCGCCGCTGCTGCTGTGGCCGTTGCTGGCACTGGCTGCAGTCGCTTGGCTGCTGCCCGCGCAGGTGCCGCTGCAGATCGCCCGTGTGATCGTGGCGGCGGTGATCACCGCGTTCGCATTGGCGCATGTCTTCCACTTTGCGCTGCAGCTGTTCGAGGCGATCGGGTTCGGCACGCCGGAGGTACTTGCGTTGCCGTTCGCGTGGCTGGCCGCGCTGTTGCTGCCGTGGGTGCGTTTGGCTCACGGAAGCGGGCGCCTGCTTGCCGGTGCTGCGATCGCCACGCTGCTGGTGGCCGCTGGTGTACTCACTGCTGCGTCGTTTACCCGCTCCGACCCAGAGCGCTATCCGGAATTGTCGCAGGTGATCTTCGTGGCCGATCCGGAAAACAAGCAGTACCACCGGGTCAGCGTGCTACCGGGGGTGTTGGACTGGAGCCGGAACGCCTTGGGTGCAGGGCAGGGTGAAACGGTGCATGTTTCGGTCCCGGCGCTGGACCTGACCGACGCCATGGCGACGCCCGCGGAGGCAATTGCGATGGCCGAGCCGGTGCGCTTTGAGACGTCGCACGATGCCGAGACCGGCCAAGCGGTGCTGCGCATCCTGGCACCGGCGGGCACCCGCGATCTGCGGGTACGGCTGAAGAGCAGCGTGGTGGTGCCCAAGGTGCAGTTGCAGGGCGAGGATGCGCCGCTACTGGATGAGGCCGAGCGTTGGTCGCGGTTGCGTTGGCAGGCGCCGGGGCCGCAGGGAATCGAGCTGCGCTGGCCGGCAAACAGCGGCCCGGTCGAGGTGCAGGTGGCGGCCGGGATCGATGGCTGGCCGGGTGATGCGGCGCCATTGCCGGCGCGGCCGGCGCATGTCGTGCCGTGGGGCACGTCGGATATGACCTGGGTGTTGGGGACGACGCGGGTGGTGGAATAGATCCAGCAGGATGCGTCCGAGCGTGGCGCTGACCCACCGTGGGTTGGAGCTGCTTTTGGCGATAAACAAACGGCCCGCACTGCGGGCCGTTTGTTTGGGTGCCTGCCAAGGCATCGGAGCCAAGGCATCGGAGCCAAGGCATCGGAGCCAAGGCATCGGAGCCAAGGCATCGGAGCCAAGGCATCGGAGCCAAGGCATCGGAGCCAAAGCGTCCGGGCCAAAGCGTCCGAGCATGGCTCGGACCTACCGGACCTTCCGGACCTACCGGACCTGCCTAGATATGCAGCGCATGCCCCAACGCACGCAGCGCCGCCTCCTGCACAGCCTCACCCAACGTCGGGTGCGGGTGGATCGTGCCGGCGATATCTTCCAGCGTGGCGCCCATCTCAATCGACTGCACGAAAGCAATCGACAGTTCCGAGACCTGCACGCCCACGGCCTGCCAGCCGAGGATGCGGTGGTCGCTGCTGCGCGCGACAACGCGCACGAAGCCATCGGTGGATTCCAGCGACATCGCACGGCCATTGGCGGCGAACGGGAACAGCGCGACCTTGGTCTCGATGCCCTGTGCCTTGGCTTCGTCCGGTGACAGCCCGACCACCACGATTTCCGGATCGGTGAAGCACACCGCCGGAATCGCGGCCGGCACGAAGTGGCGCTTCTTGCCGCTGACGATCTCGGCCACCAGTTCGCCCTGTGCCATCGCCCGGTGCGCGAGCATCGGCTCACCGGCGACATCGCCGATCGCCCACACGTTGCGCATCGAGGTCTTGCACTGGTCGTCGATCTTGACCGCCTTGCCGGCCAGATCCAGCTGCAGCGATTCGAGATTGAAGCCGTCGGTCTTCGGGCGACGGCCGACCGCGACCAGGATCTGGTCGGCGTCCAGCGCGATTTCGTTACCGTCCTTGTCGCGCACGCGCAGCTGGCCGTTGTCGGCCAGGCCAAGCACGCTGTGGCCGGTCAGCAGCTTCACGCCGGACTTCTCCAGGTGCGTGGCCACTGGCTTGGTCAGCTCGGCGTCGTAGGCCGGCAGGATGCGCTCCTGGGCCTCGACTACGGTGACCTCGCAGCCGAGCTTGCGATACACCGTGCCCAGCTCCAGACCGATGTAACCGCCTCCGACGACGATCAGCTGCTTGGGCAGCGAGGTCGGCGAGAGGGCTTCGGTGGAGGAGATGACCTTGCCACCGAACGGCAGGAACGGCAGTTCCACCGGCACCGAACCGGTGGCCAGCAGCAGGTGCTCGCAGGTGATGCGCAGCGTGCCGCCGTCTTCCGCGGCACCGGCGATCTCGACGGTCTTGCCGTCGACGATCGTGGCCCAGCCCTTGATCAGCTGCGCGCCGTTCTTCTTCAGCAGTGCACTGACGCCACCGGTCAGCTTCTTGACGATGCCGGCCTTCCACGCCACGGTCTTGGCCAGGTCCAGCGACGGGGCCTGCACGCTGATGCCCAGCGGCGAGGTGCCTTCCGCATACGCGGTGACCTTGGCGAACTCCTCGGCGGCATGGATCAGCGCCTTGGAGGGAATGCAGCCGATGTTGAGGCAGGTGCCACCCGGATTGACGCCCTCGACCACGATGGTCTTGACGCCGAGCTGGCCGGCGCGGATGCCGGCGATGTAACCGCCGGGACCGCCGCCGATGATCAGCAGCTGGGTTTGAAGGGTATTGGACATCGCTTACTCCACGAACAGCAGGGCCGGGGTTTCCAGGCGCGTACGGATCGCCTGCACGAACTCGGCCGCATCCATGCCATCGACGATGCGATGGTCGAACGAGGACGACAGATTCATCAGCTTGCGCGCCACSACCTGGCCCTCGCGGAACATCGGGCGTTCGATGATGCGGTTGACGCCGACGATCGCCACTTCCGGATGGTTGATGATCGGGGTCGAGACCACACCGCCCACCGCACCGAGGCTGCTGATGGTGATGGTCGAGCCGGACAGCTCCTCACGGGTGGCCTTGCCCACGCGCACCGCGTTGGCCAGGCGCGCGATCTCGGTGGCGGTCTGCCACAGATCCAGCGACTCGGCATGCGCGACCACCGGCACCGACAGGCCGACCTCGCTCTGGGTCGCGATGCCCAGCTGCACGCCCTCATAGCGGGTCACGATGTTGGCCTGATCGTCATAGCGGGCGTTCATCTGCGGGAAGTCGCGTGCGGCCAGCACCACGGCGCGTGCCAGCAGCGGCAGCAGGGTCAGCTTGCCGCGCTCCTTGGCCCAGCGCTCGTTGAGCTTGGCGCGCAGGGCTTCCACTTCCGTGACGTCGATTTCTTCCACATAGGTGATGTGCGGAATGGTCGTCCAGGACTGCTGCATCTTCTGCGCGATCTTGCGGCGCAGGCCCATGATCGGCACCTGCTGCTCGCCGGTACGGCGCGCGTAGCTGCTGCCACCGGCACTGCCGCCGACCGGCTGCGCCTTGCCACCGGCGGCGGCGTAGGCGTCCAGATCGGCCTGCAGGATGCGACCGCCCGCGCCGGTGGCCGGCACGTAGCGCAGCTCGATCCCCAAGTCCCACGCGCGCCGGCGCACGGCCGGCGAGGCCAGCGGGGCTTCACCGGCGTTGAGTACGCCATTGGTGACCGCGCCGCGCGCGTCCTGCTTGGCGGCAGGGGTGGGTGCGGATGCGGCGGCGGCCTTGGCGGGCGCCGCTGCCGGTGCAGCCTCGGCGGCGGCCGCAGGTGCAGCGGCCGGTGCGGCCGCCTTGGGCGCGGCAACCGGTTCGGCAGGCGCCGCGGCGGCCGGTGCACTGGTGGCGCTGGCATTTCCGGCACCGTCCACTTCCAGGCGGATCAGCTCGCTGCCGACGGCCATCATCTGGCCGGGCTTGCCACCCAGCGAGACGACGGTGCCTGACACGGGCGAGGGGATCTCGACCATGGCCTTGTCGGTCATGACCTCGGCCACGACCTGGTCTTCGGCGACCGGGCCACCGACCTCGACCTTCCAGGTGATCAGTTCGACTTCGGCGATACCTTCACCGATGTCCGGCATCTTGATGACGTGATGTCCCATGGTTCAGTCCTCCAGCACGCGCTGCATTGCATCGATGACCCGGGACGGACCCGGGAAGTAGTCCCATTCCTGCGCGTGCGGATACGGGGTGTCCCAACCGGTAACGCGTTCCACCGGCGCCTGCAGGTGGTAGAAGCAATGCTCCTGCACCAGGGCGACCAGCTCGGCGCCGAAGCCGCAGGTGCGCGTGGCTTCGTGCAGCACGATGCAGCGGCCGGTCTTTTTGACCGAATTGACGATGGCGTCCAGGTCCAGCGGCCACAGGCTGCGTAGGTCGATCACTTCGGCATCGATCCCGGCATCTTCGGCGGCGGCCTTGGCTACCCACACGGTGGTGCCGTAGGTGATGATCGTCAGTGCCTTGCCTTCGCGGGCGATGGCGGCCTTGTCCAGCGGCACGTTGTAGTAGCCCTCCGGCACCAGGTTGTCCGGGTACTTGGACCACGCGGTGACCGGGCGGTCGTGGTGACCGTCGAACGGGCCGTTGTACAGGCGCTTGGGCTCCAGGAAGATCACCGGATCGTCGTTCTCGATCGAGGCGATCAGCAGGCCCTTGGCGTCGTACGGGTTGGACGGCATGACCGTGCGCAGGCCGGTGGCGTGGGCGAAGATCGCCTCCGGGCTCTGGCTGTGGGTCTGGCCACCGTAGATGCCACCGCCGCACGGGGTACGGAACACCAGCGAGGAGGTGAAGCTGCCGCCGGAGCGATAGCGCATGCGCGCCGCTTCGGAGACGATCTGGTCGTAGGCCGGGTAGATGTAATCGGCGAACTGGATCTCGGCGACCGGGCGCAGGCCGTAGGCGGCCATGCCGATCGCCGCGCCGGCGATGCCGTTCTCGGAGATCGGCGCATCGAACACGCGCTGCTTGCCGTACTTGGTCTGCAGGCCATCGGTGCAGCGGAACACGCCGCCGAAGTAGCCCACGTCCTGGCCGAAGACCACCACGTTGTCGTCGCGTTCCAGCATCACGTCCATCGCCGAGCGCAGCGCCTGGATCATGGTCATCGGCGTGCCGCCGGTGTTGTTCTGTTCAATCCCGCTCATGTGTTCAGACTCCCAACTGCTGACGCTGGCGACGGAGGTGTTCGGGCATGTCCTTGTAGACGTCTTCGAACATGAGGGCCGCGCCGGGACGGTTGTCGCTGCCGAGCAACCCGTGGGTCTCGGCTTCCTTGAGGGCACGCAGGACCTCGGCATCGAGTTCGGTGCGCACTTCGTCGTGCTGCTGATCGCTCCACAGGCCGCGCTTGATCAGGTGCTGCTTCAGGCGGTCGATCGGATCGCCGAGCGGGAAGTGCTGGGCATCGTCGGCCGGGCGGTACTTGGACGGATCATCCGAGGTCGAATGCGGGCCGGCGCGGTAGGTCACCCACTCGATCAGGGTCGGGCCGAGATTGCTGCGGGCGCGTTCGGCGGCCCAGCGCGAGGCCGCGTACACGGCCAGCAGATCGTTGCCGTCCACACGCAGCGACGGAATGCCGTAGCCCACGCCGCGCGCGGCAAAGGTGGTGTTCTCACCGCCGGCGATGGCCTGGAAGGTGGAGATCGCCCACTGGTTGTTGACCACGTTGAGCACGACCGGGGCGCGGTACACGTGGGCGAAGGTCAGCGCGGCGTGGAAATCGCCTTCGGCGGTCGCCCCATCGCCCACCCATGCGGTGGCGATGCGGGTGTCGCCCTTGATCGCCGAGGCCATCGCCCAGCCCACCGCCTGGATGTACTGGGTGGTCAGGTTGCCCGAGATCGAGAAGAAGCCGTAGTCCTTGTACGAGTACATGATCGGCAGCTGGCGGCCTTTCAGCGGGTCGGCCGCGTTGGACAGCACCTGGCAGATCATGTCGACCAGCGAGACGTCCTTGGTGACCAGGATGCCCTGCTGGCGATAGGTCGGGAACTGCATGTCGTCATCGCGCAGCGCCAGGGTCTGGCCGACCGCGATCGCTTCTTCACCCAGGCACTGGATGTAGAACGAGGTCTTCTTCTGGCGCTGGGCGATCAGCATGCGCGCGTCGTAGGCGCGGGTCTTGAGCATGGCGTGCATCGCACGCAGCAGCACCGCGTCGTCGATGTCGGCGGCCCACGGACCCACGGCGTCGCCGTTGTCGTCCAGCACGCGGATCAGCTGGCCGGTCAGCGGTGCGGTCTGGCTGGCGCTCACGTCCACGGGCGGCTTGTCGACCGCGCCGGCGGGGCTCAGCTTCAGATAGGAAAAGTCGGTGGCCTGGCCGGGGCGGGCGCTGGGCTCGGGCACGTGCAGACGCAACGGCGCGCTGGTGGCGGGAATCTGGGGTGATGACATGTCAGGGGCCTCGMTGGGCTTGGGTCATGGAGCTACAGGCTTACCGCAGGCGGGGGGCAACGGTAATGGCGATGTTGACGCGCCGGCATCCCGGGGGATCCCGTCGCGAAGCGGGTAAGGACCAGCGCTTTCAAGGCGGCTGGGGCCATGGCGCATTGCACCCGGTGTGAAGTCTAGAGGCACGGCGGCATATCGTAAATTTGTTTAATAGCGTATGAGGTATTGTTTATTCAGATATCTCCATGCTACGGGAGCGGTGCATGCAAATCCCAGCCAACCTGACCCTGCGCCAGATGCGCTATTTCGCCGAGGCGGCGGAGCTGGGACAGTTCTCGCAGGCCGCGCGCAAGCTGCACGTCTCCCAGTCGGTGATCACCACCGCCGTTGCCCAGCTGGAGGCCGCGCTGGGGCTGAAACTGTTCGATCGCCTGCCGCACGGGGTCGGCCTGACCGCCGAGGGCCACCGTTTCCACCAGCACGTCCGGCACATCCTGGACACCCTGCAGGACGCCCTGAGCGAGCCGATGTTCCTGGCCAACACGCTGCCGGGCCGGGTCAGGATCGGCGCTTCCTACACCGTGCTCGGCTATTTCCTGCCGAGCCTGCTGGCGCGCTTCAAACGCTCCTATCCGCAGGTGGAGGTCGAGCTGGTGGAMATGGACCGGGCGACGATCGAGCAGGGCGTCAGCAGCGGCGAGCTCGATTTCGGCTTGTGCATCATCTCCAACATGGCCGAGCCGTACGTACTGCGTCGGCAGGTGCTGATCCGGTCGCGCCGCCAACTGTGGCTGGCCGAGTCGCACCCGCTGCTGCAGTTGCCGGTGATCAGTCCGGCTGACGTCGCGCCGTATCCCTACATCATGCTGACGGTCGACGAGGGGCAGGAGTCGGCGATGCGCTACTGGCGTTCGGTCGGGCGCGCGCCCAACGTGGCTTTCCGCACCTCGTCGCTGGAAGCGCTGCGCGGCATGGTCGCCTACGGGTTCGGGGTGAGCATCCTGTCGGACATGGTCTATCGGCCGTGGTCGCTGGAGGGGCGCCGGATCGACGTGCGCACCTTGACCGATGCAGTGCCGCCGATGGACGTCGGCCTGGTCTGGCGCCCGGACGAGGACCTGTCCGCGCCGGCACGCGCGCTGCATCAGTTCCTGGTCTTTGCCTGTGGCGGGTAAGTGCCGAGGGCATCCGTCATGGCAGGGCGCGGGCAGGGCGGTTCCGCCCCCGGCGGCGTGAAGGCCCGCCCGCGACGTGACCAGAGCTGCCACGCCGAGTACGCCAGCAACGGCACCACATAGGTGGCCAGGATGGCGTAGGCCAGCAGCCGGTAGCCCTTGGCGATCAGTGCCACCAGGCCGATCCCGTCGGCAAGGAAAACGGCTGCCAGCAGGATCGCGGCGATGATCGCCACGCGCACGCCGCGTCCGGGCGCGGCGCCGGTGCGTTCTTTCCAGTTGACGCCGATGCGGCCGTCCACCGAGGCCATCAGCGTGACCCCGGTTTCCACCAGGGCGACCATGATCATCAGGCGGAACAGCCACTGGAACCACGGCAGGCCGAGCTGGCCGAGCATGAGGTCGGAAGGCAGCGGCGCGTCGGCGATGTCCGGCAGGAACGCGATCATGCAGACGTAGAACACGATCGCCGGCAGGATCGCCAACGGGCCGGCCAGGGCGCCGGCAATCACCGCGTCGCGACGGCACAGCAGGTGGCGCACGACCAGCAGGATCGAGACCGCCGCGAACACGTTATAGCCGGCGTAGGTCACCCCGTTGAGCACCCAGCCCGGGCCGAGGTCCGGGGTGTTGGACAACTGCGCCAGGGTGCCGTGGCCGAAGCGGGACAGGATCAGGCACGCGGCGATGGCATACACCACGTACATGAAGGCCGACATCAGCTTGAACATGCGTTCGACGGCGTTGGTGCCGGCCTGCACCACGCCGGTGATGATCGCCACCAGCAGCAGCGTGCCGACGATCCGTGGCCAACCGAACATGGTCGTGGCCAGTTCGCCGGCGGCCGCGCCGAACACGGCCAGTACCACCACGATGAGCGCCAGATAGGCGATTTCGAAGGTCCACCAACCACGCCCCAGCAGATGCCGGAAGAAGGTGCGGTAGTCGTTGGCACCGATCGCCCGTGCCAGCAGGAACGTCAGGATGCAGATCACGCTCCAGATCAGYATCGACAACACCATCGCGGCCAGGCCGCCCCACGGGCCCGAGGGCRGGAAGAACTCCGCCAGCTCACGGCCGGTGGCGTACCCGCCGCCGATCACGGCGGATTTGAACGCCAGGCCGGGCAACAGATAACGCTGGAACCGGCTGGCGGCGGCGGTCACTTGCCGGCGGCCGTGGGCTGCAGCAGGTAGAAATCGCGCACGGTGCGGGCGATCTCGGCGATCACCCGCTCACGTTCGCTGCGCGGTGCGTTGCTGGCCTTGACGAACACCGAGATGGCGAACCGGCTGCCGTCGGGCAGGGTGACCACGCCGACGTCGTTGACGGTGCCGGCGACGGTACCGCTCTTGTCGGCCACCTTGGTGCCCGGCGGCAGGCTGCCGCGCAGGCGTGCGCTGCAGGTCCGGCAACGCTCCATGATCTGCACCAGCACCTCGGTGCTGGCCGGGCTGAGTGCCTTGCCGGTGAACAGCTGGGTCAGCAGGGTCGACATCGCACGCGGCGTGGAGGTGTCGCGCGGATCCTTGTCGAAGGCCTCGCTGCCGGACTTGGTGCGCTTGACGACCTCCGGGTCGAGGGTCAGTTCCGCGACGCGTTCCTTGGTCAGCGGGGCATCGCCGAGGCCAAAGATATCGCTGAGCAGCTGCCGGGTGTTGCGATCCAGACGCTGGCCGTTGATGCCGTGCGCGCGCAGCCAGGCGGTGACCGCGGCCGGTCCGCCGGCCTGGGCCACCAATACGTCGGTGGCGGTGTTGTCGCTCTGGGTCAACATCACTTCGAGCAGGTTGTGCACCGACAGGCTCACGCCGTCGTGGATGAAGCGGTCGGCGATCACTTCCGAATCGACGTAGAAGGATTTCGGCACCGGCACCATCGTGGTCAGCGCCAGTTCGCCGGCATCCACCTTGCTCAGGATCACGGCGGCGACGGCGACCTTGAACGTGCTGGCCATCGGGAAGCCTTCATCGGGATTCAGATGCACCTGCTCGCCCTTGCCATCCAGGCGCCATGCCGAGACACCGACCTTGCCGTCGATCAATGTGGCCAGGCGTGCGACTTCGGTTTCCACCGGACGGGTCCGGCTGGCGCTGAAGGCGGCGAGCGGGCTCAGGCCCAGCACGGCCGCGACGCACAAGCTCAAGGTACGGGATGTCATCTTCATGCGATGCAGGCCTCCAGCAAACGGTTGAACGTTCCATCTTGCCGCATCGGGTCAGCCGCGGGCAGACCGAGACGCGCGCTGACCTCCGCACAGGCAGCCGATGCCGCAGCCTCGGTCATGCCGTGGGTGTTGAGACTGACGCCGACACAGCGGATGTCAGGGTTGGTGCGGCGCCCCAGTTGCACGGTCAATGCGATCACCTCTTCGATGGAGGGCAGTGGATAGTCCGGATAACCGAGCACGTGCTTGCGCCCCGGCTGGTGGCAGACCACGAACACATCCGGTTGGCTGCCGTGCAGCAGGCCGAGGCTGACACCGGCGTAGGCGGGGTGGAACAGCGAGCCCTGGCCTTCGATCACATCCCAGTGATCGTCGGCCGCATCCGGGCTGAGCAGCTCGGCGGCGCCTGCCGAGAAATCGGCGACCACCGCGTCCATCGGAATGCCGCTGCCGGCGATCAGGATGCCGGTCTGGCCGCTGGCGCGGAAGTCGGCCGCTACGCCGAGCCCGCGCAGGCCGCGCGCCAGGGCCAGTGCGGTGTACTTCTTGCCCAGCGCGCAGTCCGTGCCGACGGTGAGCACGCGCTTGCCGGTGCGCTTGCGCCCGTTGCCGACCGGAATGCCGCGTGGCGGGATGCGCACGTTGATCAGCGCACGTCCGTGGCCGTCGGCGACGGCGGCCAGCTCCGGAATGTCACCGAGCTTCTGGTGCATGCCGCTCACCAGGTCCAGGCCCTGTTCAAGCGCGTCGACCAGCGCGGGCAGCCACTGCGGCGGAATTACCCCACCGCCGTTGGCGACGCCGATCACCATCGCACGCGCACCGGCGGCGCGCGCCTGCGCCGGCGTCATGCTCGGCAGGCCGGTGGTGATCGGGCAGCCCGGCAGGCTCCATTCGGCAACACACACTTCCGGCGCCCAGTCGTGCAGGCCGATCGCGGTCTTGGCGAAGCCCGCCTCAGTGATATCGCCCAGGAACAGCAGGTACGGTTGGGGGAGGGCGGCAAGTGCCTGAACGGCTGCGGTGGGCGTCGAGCTCATGGGGATCCGGGGTAGTGGGGGAGGGAGGCGGTCACGGGACGGGATAAGGCGTCGCCGGGCGCGCAGGTGGCACTCAGTAGCGATAGTCGATCGACATGCCGATGGTGCGCGGCTGCAACGGCACGCCGGTCACCGCGACGTAGCGGTTGAGTGCATCGCGCACCGCGCCGGTCGACACATAGGCACGCTCGTCGGCGGCATTGCGCGCGTACAGACGCACGGTCCAGGTCATGTTGGTCAGTTCGGCATGCAGGTCCAGGGCGTTGTAGCTGTCGATCTCGTACGCGCCGGCCACGCGCGCGCCGGTGACGCGATAGCCGGCACCGACCCGGCCCTGCCACTGCGCGGTCACATCGAAATCGTAGTCGACGGTGGTCGACCAGCTCAGCCGCGGCGTCATCGGCATGCGGCTGCCGGCGACCAGGCCGCTGGAGGCCGGCACATCGCCGATCTTCGAATCGATGTAGGCCGCGTTGAGCCCGACCGTCAGGCGCTCGGCCGGACGCACCATGAAGCTCAGCTCCGCGCCCTGGCTGCGCGCGCTGCCAGCATTGCCCATCCAACTCAGGCCGTTCTCGGAAACGCGCACCTGGATGTCGTCCCAGTCGATCCGGAACAGGGCCAGATCGATCATCGCCCGACGGTCCCAGAAGTGCGACTTGAAGCCGAGTTCGAGGTTGTCCAGCGTGTCGGCCTTGGTCATGGGCACCACGCCGGAGGTCGACACGTTCGGTCCACCCGGGCGGTAGCCGGTGGCGTAGCGGRCGTAGAGCATCGCGTTTTCGTTGAAGTGCCAGCGCGAGGCGAGTTTCCAGGTGGTCACGCTGTCATCGGCGTCGTCGGCCAGGTCGATCGGTCGCGGACCGTACAGCAGCCCGACGCTGTGCTGTTCGAAATCCTGCTGGTTACGCGCATGCCGCACGCCGGCGGACACATCGAAACGCGGGCTGAATTTGTAGGTGACATCGGCGAAGATCGCCTGCTCGTCGTAGGTGCCGGGCAGGCTGGCGGTGCCGGGATTGAACGGCAGCGGTATCCCGTTGGCATCGTAGGCGCTGACCTGCTGGCGGTTGGCGTTCTTCTCACCGGTGAAGAAGGTGCCGAGCAACCATTCAAAGCGCGCGTTTTCCTTGGAATTCAGGCGGAATTCCTGGGTCCATTTGCGGGTGCCGAGGAAGACATCGAACTGCGCCTGTCCGGCCGGATACCGGGTCAGCAGCGGCCACGCCGCGCCATAGACCAGGGTGGAATCCTGCACTTCGTCCATGCGGGTTTCGGAGAAACTGGAAGCGGAGACGAAATCGACGTTGCCCAGATCCCAGTCGAGGATCGCCGAGTAGTAGTCGGTCTCCATCCGGTACGGCGTCGCGCGCTGGAGGATGCCTTCGAGCGGGCCGCGGATTGGCTCCAGCGTGGGATAGGTCAGGCCTACCGCGCTGGAGTTGTCGGCATCCACGATCTGCGACAGCGCCTGCACGCGCAGGTTGGCGGTGTCGCTGATGCGCCAAGTCAAGGCCAGGCGCGAGGCCAGCTGGTAGTAGCCGTTGCTGTCTTTGGCGTCATCGCCGGCCAGATCCGGCTGGTCGACATAGCCGGGCGTGCCCTGGCGCGACATGCTGGCGCGCAGGCCCAGCTTGCCTTCGACCAGCGGCACGTTGAACGAGGTGCGCACGCCCGTGCCGACGTCGCCGGCCTCCCGGGTGGCATTGACGTCCATGCCGGCGCGGAACTCGAGGCCATCCGGATCGGCGGCCTTGGTGATGTACTTGAACAGGCCGCCCATCGAGCTGGCGCCGTAGAGGGTGCCCTGCGGGCCGCGCAGCACTTCCACGCTTTGGATGTCGTAGGGCAGCAGATCCAGCGCGTAGGTGGTTGCGCGCTGCTTGTTGCTGCTCGTGCCGATCGGTGTGTCATCGATGTAGGTGCCGATGATCGAGCCACCGCCGAGCGGCGCCACGCCGCGCAACGCCATCGTGGTCTGGCCCGGCGCGCCGCCACTGTCCACCTGGAAGCCGGGGACGTAGGCGGCGAAGTCGTTCAAGCGGGTGGCGCCGAATGCTTCGAGGCGTTCTTCGCTGATCACGCTGACGCCGGCAGCCACCTCCATGACGTTCTCGCTGCGCTTCTGCGCGGTGGCCACTACGCGATCAAGCTCGACGACATCGGGCGTGCTGCGGCTGCCATCGGCGTTGGCGTCCTGGGCCATCGCCGAGGTGGCAAGGCCCATGCAGCACAGCGTGACGGTGGAGGCGAGGATCGAACGTTTCATCGGCTTGCGCATGTGCGGGCTCTCAGGCATCAGGAACGGGGTCAGGCAGAGAAAACGACGGCGATCCGGGACTGCGACAGCCGCGTGGCGTTGCATCGGGGAGTGCGGTGGACGCGCGCGGTGCCGCGGCAGCAGCGTGTCGGC
>NZ_JBFULO010000073.1:0-13498 GCF_054049855.1 Stenotrophomonas sp. P5_B8
CACGCGAGCTTACAAGGACGTACTTGCAGCGTGTCCCGCCAGCCCATCCGTACCCGCCCAAGCCAGCACAGGCGCACACCCAGAGCAGTTGACCTGGTTGTGTCGTTGACCTGAGCGCATGACTTGAAGAAAAAACCAAAAAAAAACCCGGCCGAAGCCGGGTTTCTCTGTGCATCCATCAACAACCAGGCAATCAGTCGCCCTGCTGCTTCTGCAGGTGCTCCCAACGCTCCTGGGCGTCGATGGTGCGTTCGGCGGTCAGACGGGCTTCCAGACGATCCAGGCCGATTTCCTCGCCCGTATCGACACAGTAGCCGTAGTCACCGTCTTCCAGGCGCTTGAGCGTGCTGTTGATCTTGCCGATCAGCTTGCGGTAACGATCGCGGGTACGCAGTTCCAGCGAGTTCTCGGTCTCGCGGGTGGCGCGCTCGGCTTCATCGCCGATATCACGCACTTCTTCCTGCAGGTTCGCGATGGTCTGCTTGGATTCCTCGACCAGATCATTGCGCCAGTGCTGCAGGCGCTGGCGGAAATACTCCAGCTGCAGCGGGCTCATGTATTCCTCTTCCGCACTCGGCTTGTAGCCGTCGGGCAGGATCGGACGACCAGTGGCTTCGTCAGTCTTGTATTCCACCACCTTGACCTTGGTGCGCGGAGCCGGAGCAGACGAGCGCGCTGCCACGGCAACGGCGACCTTGCCGACCGGACGCGACACAGGCTTGGGGGCGGACTCGGACTTGACGGGGGTTTTTGCAGGCGATTTCGAAACGGGCACGGGATTCTTGTTTTGCGGGGCTTTCGAGGCGGGGGCTGCCGCTACCGGCGCCGGCGCGGACGCCGGAGGGGTAACAGGCTTGGCCGCGGACTTGGCCGGGACAGACTTGGCCGGTGCCGGCGATGCCGGCTTCGGTGCGGACTTCACTACGGGTGCTGCAGCCGGCTTGGACGCCGACCTGGTTGCCACGGGCTTGCTGGCAGTCTTGCTCGCCTTCACCGGCGCGGGCGACGGCTGTTTGGCCGCAACCTTCTTCACCGGGGTCGGCTTGGGAGCCGGCTTGGACACAGCCGGCGCCGCGGATTTCTTCGCGACGGTCTTGCCGACCGCGGCCTTCTTCACCGGCGCCTTGGCGACCGGCTTGGACGGCGCAGCCTTCTTGGCCGCCGCTTTCTTTACTACCGGCTTGGTGGCAGCCGCCTTCTTCACCGGGGTCTTGGCGACCACCGGCTTCTTGGCGACGGCTTTCTTCGCCGGCGTGGCCGGTGCCTTGGCCGTGGATTTCTTTACGGGTGCCGTCCTGGCCGCCGGTTGTTTGGATGCAGGCTTGCCAGCCGGCTTGGGGGCCGGTTTTTTGGCAACGGACTTGGCCGCCAACTTCTTAGCAACAGGCTTGGCGGTTTTCTTGGCGGCCTTGACGGCCTTCTTTGCAGTTTTTTTAGCAGCCACGAAACGCTCTTCCTTGGTTTCCCCGGGGCCCGGGAAAGCGGGCCTTTATAGCCTACCCGACCAGCAGCAGCAACCACACCGCCTACTCCGTTCAGCCCCGGAGTCACAAGGGGTGCGGCCGATCCGCCCATCGAGCGGACCGACCTGCGCCGTTCGGCACCTGACCCGGCCAGCAGCCGGGGCGGCCCGCCACGCGCGTGGACGCGGAGGGGAGCCAACGCCCCATCCTGCGACAAATGCGGCCTTCATGCCAACTGCTCTAAGATTGGCGGGTGATCTCACGCCTGCTCATCGCCCTGCTGCGCTTCTACAAGCGCTTCATCAGCCCGTTGCTGGGGCCGCGTTGCCGCTTCATGCCCAGCTGTTCTGAATACGCCATGCAGGCCATCGCCACGCATGGGCCCGCGCGCGGGAGCTGGCTGGCCGCGCGCCGGCTGGGCCGTTGCCATCCCTTCCATCCCGGTGGCATCGACGAGGTGCCGCCGCGCGCCACGGACGACGCCGCCTGCCGCTGCACAGGAAAACACTGAAATGTCCTCCACGCTCATCGTCAACGCCCGCCTGGTCAACGAAGGTCGCATCAGCGACGGCGACCTGCGCATCGAAAACGGCCGCATCGCGCAGATCGGCGCCGGCCTGGAGGCCCGCCCGGGTGAAACCGTCGTAGATGCCGCCGGCCGCTGGCTGCTGCCGGGCATGATCGACGACCAGGTGCACTTCCGCGAGCCGGGCCTGACCCACAAGGGCGACATCGCCACCGAATCGGCCGCGGCCGTGGCCGGCGGCCTGACCAGCTTCATGGACATGCCCAACACCAATCCGCCGACGCTCAGCGCCGACATCCTGCAGGCCAAATACGACGCCGCCGCCGGCCGCGCACGCGCCAACTACGGCTTCTACATGGGCGCCAGCAACGACAACCTGGCCCACATCCAGTCGCTGGACCCCAAGACCGCACCGGGCATCAAGGTGTTCATGGGTGCCTCCACCGGCAACATGCTGGTGGACAACCCGGACACCCTCGACGCGATCTTCCGCGACGCGCCGACCCCGATCATCACGCATTGCGAAGACACGCCGATGATCGATGCCAAGGCCAAGGAGTACGCCGAGAAGTATGGCGACGCCCTCAGTGCCGAACAGCACCCGGACATCCGCTCGCGCGAGGCCTGCCTGAAGTCCTCCGAGCTGGCCGTCTCGCTGGCCAAAAAGCACGGCACCCGCCTGCACGTGCTGCACATCTCCACCGCCGACGAACTGAAACTGTTCGAGCGCGGCCCGCTGATCCGTGCCGATGGCAGCCGCAAGCAGATCACCGCCGAGACCTGCATCCACTTCCTTCGCTTTGACCGCAGCGATTACGCGCGGCTGGGCAACCTGATCAAGTGCAACCCGGCCATCAAGGAAGCCAGCGATCGCGAGGCCCTGACCCGCGCCGTGGCCGAGGACGTGATCGACGTGCTGGCCACCGACCACGCCCCGCACACCTGGGAAGAGAAGCAGAAGCCCTACCCGCAGGCACCGTCCGGCCTGCCGCTGGTGCAGTACGCGCTGGTCGCCGCGCTGGAGCTGGTCCACGAAGGCAAGCTGGACATCACCCAGGTGGTGCAGAAGTTCGCGCACGCTCCGGCGCAGCTGTTCGATGTGAGCCAGCGCGGCTACCTGCGCGAAGGCTACTTCGCCGACCTGGTGCTGGTGGAAGACGTGCCGTTTACGGTCAAGCGCGAAGATGTGCTGTCCAAGTGCGGCTGGTCTCCGTTTGAAGGCATGACCTTCCGCTCGCGCATCGCCTCGACCTGGGTCAACGGCGAACTGGCCTGGGACGGGACGCAGCTGGTCGGTGCGCCCAATGGTCAGCGCATGAGCTTCGACCGCTGATGCGTGCACGGGTCTTGAGTGTCGGCCTGCTCCTGGCAGGCGGTGTGATGGTGGGCGGCATGCTGCCCTCGCCCGCCTCGGCGCAGGCGGACGGTCGCGTCGTGTTTACCGCCAGTGCGTCGCAGGGCGCGATGGTGATCGGCAAGGTGCCGGCCGGAAGCGTGGTCCAGTACGCCGGCCGCAGCCTGCGGGTGAGTGGCTATGGCAGCGTGGTGTTCGGCATCGGGCGCGACGAGAAAGGGCCGCTGCAGCTCCAGGTACAGCGCCCCGACGGCGGCAGCGAGACGGTCAGCATCGCGGTGACCGCGCGCGACTGGCCGACCGAGCGGGTCAACGGCGTGCCGCCCAAGACCGTCAACCCGCCGCCAGCAATTGCCGAACGGATCAAGCGCGAGCAGGCCCAGGTCACCGCCGCGCGTGCGCGCGACGACAACCGCACCGACTTCGCCCAGGCCTTCATCTGGCCGGTGCAGGGCCGCATCAGCGGCCGTTTCGGCAATGCGCGCGTCTACAACGGCCAGCCCGGCGCGGGTCACTCGGGCATGGACATCGCCGTGCCGACCGGCACCCCGGTGAAGGCACCGGCGGCCGGCGTGGTCACCTTCGCCGGCCCGGACCTGTACCTGACCGGTGGCACCTTGCTGCTGGACCATGGTTTCGGGATCAGCTCGAACTTCCTGCACCTGTCGCGCATCGACGTGAAGGTCGGCGACCGCGTCGAACAGGGCCAGGTCATCGCCGCCGTCGGCGCCACCGGGCGTGCGACCGGGCCACACCTGCACTGGGGCATGAACTGGTTCGACACGCGGATCGATCCACTGCTGGTGCTTGAACGCGGCAAGTGATGGATGCATGCGGCAGGTAAGCTGCGCGCGCGGCAAGCGAGTTGTGCGCGGCCGGTACGGCGCGCTGTGAGGGTCGGTTCCCGAACGACCGCCGAGGGCGGTGCACCATCCGGTTACGCATGATCACTGACGAAAGCGCTGCTCCGGCAGCCGTCATGCGCCCCAGTGTCGATCAACACGGCCGGCGGTCGTTCGGGAACCGCCCCTACCGGTGCGCGCCTGCCGGTGCCGACGCACGCAGGCGGTGAATGCCTCCCGAGGCCGCCACACAGAGGCGGTGCCTCCTGTTGCCGCCACATCTACAGGGTGGCGCCAGATCAGCCCCGAYCGGCCCACCACGTGCGCAGCAACGTGCGCATCGGCGTTACCTTGAGCTCGCGGCCTTGCGCGCTGGCCTGCAGCCGCGTGCGTGCCAGGGAGGCATACATGCGACGTACGCGCGGACCGGCGACACGCGCCGGCCATTGGGCCAGCAGCTGCCGCGCCCACTGCTGGGCGGCGGTGTCGCCGTCGACGTCCAGCAGCGAGCGCGGTACCGCCGCCACGCCCGCCTCCTGCAGCCGCTGCGCCAACGTCTGTACCAGCACCGGGGCGGCCACGTCGCCACGCGCCGGGGTGTCGAACATCACCGCTTCCACCGCCGCCACTGCCGCTGCGTAGGGCTGCAGCGCACGCCGCGCCTGCGCCGGCTCCAGCGCGGCTGCGCGCGCATCGATCAAGTCCGGCAGGGTGTCGGCCAGCGCCGTCCACGGCGCACGCACCGGCTCCAGCAGGCGCCCCAGCGGATGCCGCGAGCGCTGCGCGGCCCAGCTGCGCAGTTCTTCGCCCCACCACGCCAGCTTGGCGTCGGACGGGGTCGGGTCGCCGTTGGTGTTGAGGATGTCGTCGAACTCCTGCAGCAGCGTGAACCATGCCACGGCCAGGCTGCGCTGCGCCTCGGGCACGAACGGTTCGGCCACCGACCATTCCGGCCAGCGGGTCCGCCACTTGTCCAGGAAACTGTCGAGGGCGCTGGAAGTTGTCACGGGAAATCCTTGGAAGTGATGTGCCGACCAACCGTCGGCGGCTACCGGGGTGTGCACCGGCCGATTGCCGGTGCATGCCTGGGTTGCGTTGCGCCTCGGCCCACGGCCGATGCCTGGCGGGCGATCAGGCGCGTGCCACCGGCCAGGCGTCAGCCCGCTGCAGCTGCGCGGGCTGTTCGATCATGCACTCCGCGCCCCACGCCAGCGGGTCGTCGGCATCGAGCCGGTAACCCCACAGCGCGGCCACCGAGGCCATGCCGGCGGCATTGGCAGCGACGATGTCGCGTTCGTCATCGCCCACGTAGATGCAGGTGGCCGGGTCGATCTGCAGGCGCTCGGCTGCGGCCAGCAGGGGCAGCGGATGCGGCTTGCGCTGGGCCAGGGTATCGCCCCCGATCAGCACCTTGCAGCGACTTTCCCAGCCCAGCTGCGGCACGATCAGACGGGCCAGGTATTCCGGCTTGTTGGTGACGATGCCCCACACGCAGCCGGCGGCATCCAGCGCATCGAGCATGCCTGCCACGCCGTCGAACAGCGTCGCGTACTGGCCGATCAGGCCTTCATAGCGCTCGAGGAACTCCGGCACCAGCGCATCGCGCTCGATCTGCCCCAGTTCCGGGAAGGCCACCGACACCATCGCTCGCGAGCCCTTGGAGACCACCGGACGCAGTGCGTCCAGGGTGGTCGGCGGGCGCTCGCGCGCGGCCAGCATCGCGTTGGCCGTGGCCAGCATGTCCGGCGCGCTGTCGAGCAGCGTGCCGTCCAGGTCGAACAACACCGCCTGCGGGAAACCAGACTCAGACACGGGCGGCATCGTCCGGCTTGACCGCATGGGCCAGGTAATTGATGTCGGTGCGCGAACTCAGGCGCGCGCGGTTGCGCCACGGTTCGTAGGCCATGCCGCTGACGTCGCGCAGGTTGAAATCGGACGCGCGCAGCCACTTGCCCAGCTCGGCCGGCTTGATGAAATCCTGGTAGTGGTGCGTGCCCTTGGGCAACAGCCGCGCGACGTACTCGGCGCCGACGATGGCTACCGCGAAGGCGGCCGGGGTGCGGTTGACCGTGGACAGGAACAGTTGGCCACCGGGCTTGAGCAGACGGTGGCAGGCGGCGATGATCGCGCCCGGGTCCGGCACGTGCTCGAGCATTTCCATGCAGGTGACCACGTCGAAACTGCCCGGCTGTTCGGCGGCCAGGTCCTCGGCGGCCTGCACGCGATAATCCACCTGCACACCCGATTCCAGGCTGTGCAGCCGCGCCACCTTGACCAGTTCCGGGGCCAAGTCGATCGCGGTGACGTCAGCGCCCTCCTTGGCCAACGCTTCGCTGAGCAGGCCGCCACCGCAGCCGATGTCGAGCACGCGCGCACCGCGCAGCGTGACGCGGCTGGCGACGTACTGCAGGCGCACCGGATTGAGCGCGTGCAACGGCTTCTGCGGGCCGTCGACGTCCCACCAGCGGTTGGCGAGGGCGGCGAACTTGTCCAGTTCGGCCTGGTCGAAATTGGTGGAAGCGTGCGGGGTAGTCATGGGAATCCTTGGTGCATCAAGCGCGGATGTGGCGGATGCGCTCGCGCCACTGGCGGGCGTTGGCGACGATCGCCGCAGTGTCCATGCCGACCAGCTCGCGCTGGACCAGCTTGGGCTGCCCGGCGATCCAGACATCGCTGACCTGGTGGCGGCCGGCGGCATACACAAGCTGCGACAGCACATGGTGCAGCGGCTGGGTTTYCAGCGCGGACAGGTCCACGCAGACCAGGTCGGCCTGCTTGCCGACCTCGATCGACCCGATGCGGTCGCCGAAGCCCAGCGCGCGCGCACCGCCCAGGGTAGCCGCGCGCAGCGTGGTAGCCGCGTCCAACGCGGTCGCATCGTTGGCCACGGCCTTGGCCAGGATCGCCGCCGTGCGGTTCTCGCTGAACATGTCCAGGTCGTTGTTGCTGGCGCAGCCATCGGTGCCGATGGCCAGGTTCACCCCGGCGCGCTGCAGGGCGCAGGCCGGGCAGAACCCGGAGGCCAGTTTGAGGTTGGATTCGGGGCAATGCACCACGCTGACGCCACGCTCGGCGCACAGGTGGATTTCCGCTTCGGTCAGCTGGGTCATGTGCACCGCGATCAGGCGGTCGTTGACCAGGCCGAGACGGTCCAGTCGCGCCAGCGGGCGTTGGCCGTGCAGCTTGATCGAGTCGCTGATTTCCTGTGCGGTCTCATGCGTGTGCAGGTGCACCTGCATGTCCAGCTGGTCGGACAGCATGCGCACGCGCTCGAAGTTGGCGTCGTTGACCGTGTACGGCGCGTGCGGGGCAAACGAGGTGCCGATCAGCGGGTCGTTGCGCCACTGGTCGTGCAGCTCGCCGGCCTTGGCGAAGTACTCGTCGTCGGTCTTGGCCCAGGCGGTGGGGAAATCAATGATCACCGCACCGACCAGCGCGCGGAAACCGTGCTGCTTGTAGACCGCGGCCTGGACGTCGGAGAAGAAGTAGTTTTCGTTGGCGCAGGTGGTGCCACCGCGCAGCATCTCGGCGATCGCCAGGGTGGTGCCGTCGGCGACGAACTCCGGTCCGATCACCGCCGCTTCCACCGGCCAGATGTGCTGCTGCAGCCACACCATCAGTGGCAGGTCGTCGGCGACGCCGCGCAGCAGGGTCATCGGGTTGTGGGTGTGCGCGTTGACCAGGCCCGGCATCAGCGCCGCGTCGGGACGCGAGACGGTCTGGACGGGGGCGAAACGCGCACGGGCCTCGGCGCGCGGCAGGATCGCGATGATCTCGCTGCCACGCACAGCCACGGCGTGGTCTTCCAGCACCACCGCATGCGGTTCGATCGGGACCACGTAACCGGCTTCGATCAGCAGGTCACAGGTTTCGGGAATGCGTGCGGTGTCGGTCATGCGGGCTCACTTGTCTGGGCGGACGACCCGAAGGTGTGGGCGACCGGGACGCTCTGGAACGGGACGCTCTTGACGTAGCGCCGGCCGTTGGTGGGCTGCGCGTGGCATCGGCAGCCGACCAACGGTCGGCTCTACCGGGTGCCGCTGCCGACCAACGGTCGGCTCTACCGTAATCCGGCTTCGCCGGATTACTTGCCTGCGCGGGCGGAGTACTCGCCCGAGCGGGTGTCGACCTTGATGATTTCATCCTGGTTGACGAACAGCGGCACGCGGACCACCGCGCCGGTTTCCAGGGTGGCCGGCTTGCCGCCGCCGCCCGAGGTGTCGCCGCGGACGCCCGGGTCGGTTTCGGTGATCTTCAGCTCGACGAAGTTCGGCGGCTGGACGAAGATCGGCTCGCCGTTCCACAGGGTGACGATGCAGGACTCTTCGCCCTTCAGCCACTTCTCGGCGCCGCCCATGCCGGACTTGGTGGCCTGGACCTGCTCGAAGGATTCGGGGTCCATGAAGTGCCAGAACTCGCCGTCGCTGTACATGAAGTCCATGTTGGTATCCACGACGTCGGCCTTCTCCACGTCGTCGGTCGCCTTCATGGTCATTTCGACCACGCGGCCCGACTTGATGAAGCGGTACTTCATGCGGGTAAAGGCCTGGCCCTTGCCCGGCTTGACGTACTCGGTCTCAGTGATGACGGCCGGTTCGTTGTTGATCAGGATCTTCATCCCGTTCTTGACATCGTTCATGCCAACAGTGGCCATGCTGAAACTCCTGAATGGGCAAACGCCGCGCAGGCGCGGCGAGCCGGATAGAATGGGATATCCCACCGATACCGGTGGGGTGAGGCGATATTTCTGACCCACATGATAACCGCAGGCCCCCATTCCATGCAGCTTTCCGCCACGCCCCTGGCCGCCCCCGTCCGCTGGCAGCAACGGTGGCGCGAGGCGATCCGCGACCCGCGCGAGCTGTTGCGGCAGCTGGGGCTGGACCCGCTGGAGCTGGGCGTGTCGGACGCGGCGGCGGGCCAGTTCGCGGTGCGCGTCCCGCAGGGCTTTGCGGCCCGGATGCGCCACGGCGACCGCCACGACCCCCTGCTGCGCCAGGTCCTGCCGATCACCGACGAACTCAAGGTCGTGCCGGGCTTCAGCCTGGACGCGGTCGGCGACGGCGCCGCCAAGAAGGCCACCGGGGTGATCCAGAAGTATCGGGGCCGCGCCCTGCTGGTGACCACCGGCAGCTGCGCGATCAACTGCCGCTACTGCTTCCGTCGCCACTTCGACTACGGCAGCGAGAACGCGGCCCGGGAAGGCTGGCGCGATGCGGTGGACGCCATCGCCCTGGACCCGGACATCGACGAGGTGATCCTGTCCGGCGGCGATCCGCTGTCGCTGGCCACCCACAAGCTGGTCGAGCTGACCCAGGCCCTGCGGCAGATCCCTCACCTGCGCCGCCTGCGCATCCACAGCCGCCTGCCGGTGGTGCTGCCCGAGCGCGTGGATGACGAACTGGTGCGGTGGCTGGTCAGCCTGCCGTGGCCGGTGGCGTTCGTGATCCATGCCAACCACGCCAATGAATTCGATGCTTCGGTGGACGCGGCGATGGCGCGCCTGCGTGCGGCCGGGGCCACCCTGCTCAACCAGGCGGTGCTGCTGCGCGGGGTCAACGATTCACTGCCGGCCCTGCAGGACCTGAGCGAGCGCAGCTTCGCCGCCGGCGTGCTGCCCTACTACCTCTACCAGGTGGACCGGGTCGAAGGCGTGGCCCATTTCGAGGTCGACGATGACACCGCCAAGGACCTGCATGCGCAGCTGACCGCGCGCCTGTCCGGCTACCTGGTGCCCAAGCTGGTCCGCGAGATCTCCGGCGACAGCAGCAAGCGGCCGGTGTAAGGCGCCGCGGCCACCCCCGGTGGCCGCGGCGCGTCACATCCCCGATTCGATCATCTGCACCACGTCGGTGGCGCTGACCGGGTGGCTCAGCCAGTAGCCCTGGGCCAGGTCGCAGCCACGCTGGGCCAGCAGGTCGAACTGCACTTCCTGCTCGATGCCTTCGGCCACCACGGTGATCCCCAGCGCGTGGGCCATGGCGATGATCGCCGTGGTCAGGGCCAGGTCGTCCGGGTCGCGCTGCATGTCGGCCACGAAACTCCTGTCGATCTTGACCCCGTCCACCGGCACCTGGCGCAGGTGGCTCAGCCCGGAGAAGCCGGTACCGAAGTCGTCCAGCCACACCTTCACCCCGGTGCGGTGCAGCTTGTCGAGCAGGGCCGCGGCCAGCATTTCATCGCCGATCACCGCCGTTTCGGTCAGCTCCAGGTGCAGGCGCGAGGCCGGCAGGCCGGTGTCGCGCAGGCAGTCGGCGACCACGCTGGGCAGCTCGCCACCGCGCAGCTGGCGCGGTGAGACGTTGACCGAGACGAACAGGCCATCGTTGTCCACGCCGTGCGGCCACTGCACCGCTTCCATGCAGGCCGCACGCAGCACCTTGGGGCCGATCACTTCGATCAGGCCGCTCTGCTCGGCCACTTCAATGAACACCGATGGCGGAATCGTGCCCAAGGTCGGGTGCTGCCAGCGCAGCAGTACCTCCACCCCGACCATGCGCCGATCGCGGGTGCGGAAGATCGGCTGGTAGACCAGCCGCAGCTCGCCGCGCTCCCACGCCCCGCGCAGCTCCTGCTCCATGTGCACGCGCCGTTCCACCGCATGGTCCATGGCCCGGCTGTAATAGCGGTAGCAGTTCTTGCCGGCCATCTTGGCTTGGTACATGGCGATGTCGCCGTTCTTCAGCAGCGTGGTGGCATCGGCCGCATCGTCGGGGAACAGGGTGACGCCGATCGAGCTGCCCAGGAACAGTTCCCTGCCCTGCACGAACAACGGCTTGCCGAGTTCGCGCACCAGGATCTCGGCCAGCTGCCGCGCATTGGCGGCCACGTCGCCTTCGCCGAGCAGGATCACGAATTCATCGCCACCAAAACGCGCCAGCAGTGCCTCGTCCCCACCGGCCTGGGCCACGGCGGTGCTGATGCGCTGGGCGAACTGCAGCAGCGCCTCGTCGCCGGCCTCGTGGCCGAGGGTGTCGTTGACCCGCTTGAAGTCGTCCATGTCGGCAAACAGCAGCGCCAGCCGATGGTTGGACGCGCGYGCGGCCATCAGGCGATGGTCCAGCGCCTCGCGGAACGCCAGCCGGTTGGTCAGCCCGGTCAGCGCATCGGTGTAGGCCATGTGCCGCACTTCGCGGTCATGCCGGGCGATGGATTCGCTCATGCGGCCAAAGGCCCGCACCAGCTCGCCCATTTCATCGTTGCGCGTGCTCTGCCGCAGCTGCGGGCGGTAGTCGCCCGCCTCGATCTGGCGCGCGGCCGCGGCCAGCCAGCGAATCGGCGTGACCAGGCTGCGCTGCACATACATGATCATGCCCACGCCGATGCCCACCAGCAGCCCCAGCATCAGCAGCAACCAGCCCAGGTGGCGCTTGCCGACCTGCTGAAGGCGCTCGCCCAGGGTCTGGTTGGCGCGCAGCTCCATGGCCTGCACATCGTCCAGCGCCATGCCCACCCGCACGCCGCCGATGCGCTGGTTGCCGATCATGATCGGCATGGCGTTGTCGAGCACCTTGGGCGACTGCTGCACCACCAGCGTACGCGCGGCGACCGCACCGGCGGCCAGCGGGTCGCTCATCGGCCGGCCGAAATCGATCACCTCGGTGCTGCCGTCGTGGACCAGCTTGCCGTCCTCGTCGAACACCAGTACGTAGCGCACCACCTGCTGCCGCGAGGTATTGCGCACCAGCGCGCCGACCTGCTCCAGGTCGTTGTAGTACAGCGGGTTGGCCAGCGCGTCGGACAGCTCGCGGGCCAGCGCCTCGCCGCGGCTGCGCACGCTGCGGTCGAACAGGTCGTGGATGACGTTGCCGCTGAGGTGCTGCACCTCCCCCTGCATGGTCGCCTGGCGCCCCAGCACCACCGCCACGATCACCACCACCACCAGCATCGCGCCGCTCATCGCCAGCACGAACCGTGTCTGCATTCCGGAACCCAACAGCCTCATTCCACTTCCATCCGCACGCGAGCCAGCCCTTGTTTCAGTTCATCCAACCGGTGCTGCATCTGCGCATCCACCCGATGGAACCCGGACGTACCAAAAAACTTCTGCAGCGCATCCTGCGCCAAGGGATCTGCCGCGGCCTCCAGCAGTACCTGCTGCAGGCGATCACGCACGTTCGCATCCAACCCGGCGCGCACCATCTCCACCGCACGCGGGTACGGCTCGGTGCGATGGATGACGCGGAAGTCGCGCAGGAAATTGGCCGGGATCCGATGCCCGTCGGACCAGTCCACGCTGCTCACCGCGCCGGCATCGACCACGCCCTTGTGGACCAGGGTCGCGATGTTGCCCTCGGTGCGGGCGAACACATAGCCCACCGTATCCGGGGCGGCCGCATCGCGRGCGGACAACAGGATCTCCGGGGTCAGCCCCTCCTGCAACAAGGTCATCACCGGCACCAGGTAGGCGCTGGTGGAGGCCACGTTCTGCAGGGCCAGGGTATGCCCCTTGAGATCGGCCAGCGAAACGATCGGACTGTCGCGGCGGACGAAGAAGACGGTGTGGTAATCCCGCACGCCGCTGCGCTCGGTGAGCAGCAGGGGCTGTGCGCCGCTGCGCATGCCCAGCGCCACGGCGGTGCCGGAGGTCTCGGTGACCCAGTCCACGCGGCCGCGGCGCAGGTAGCTGCCCATCTGCTGGGCATCGGGCGCCATCAGGATGCGACCTTCGGTAATGCCGACATCACGCATGCGCGGGACCACGTAATCCAGCAGGGGTTGCAGTTGCGCATAGTGTGACTTGGGATTGTCGCTGATCCGTCCCAGCACCAGCACGTTGCCGGGATCGGCCATGGCAGGCCCGGTCATCCATGCGATGGCCAGACACAGCAGCGCCCCCTGCAGCAGCCATCGCAGACCTGATACTCGCATTCACTCCCCCCAAGGAATCCGAACAGCCTACCCGAAAAAGTGAGAACTGCGTCAGCTCATTCGGGGCGGTTGTTCGCCAATCTCGCCATCCGCTGTGCATCGGCGAGGATGCCGCGCAGCAGGCGGACTTCCTGTTCGCTCAGTTCGGTACGCAGGAAGAGGCGGCGCAGTTTGCGCATCGCCGAATCCGGTGCGCGGCCCTTGTGGAAGTCGATCTCGTCCAGGGTCTGCCCAAGCTGGCCGAACAGGCCTTCAACCTGGGCATGGCTGGCCGGCTGCTCGCGGTGTTCGGGGTCGGCCGGGGCCGCGCCTTCGACGCCGCCGAGCACGGCCATGCGCAGTTCGTAGGCCAGCACCTGCACGGCGGCGGCCAGGTTGAGCGAGCTGAAATCGGGATGGGACGGGATGTGCACGGCCAGGTGGCATAGCTGCAGTTCTTCGT
>NZ_JBFULO010000074.1:0-13066 GCF_054049855.1 Stenotrophomonas sp. P5_B8
GCCAGTTCAAGTCCATGGGCTATGCGATCGACTGGTCGCGTGAGTTCGCCACGTGCACGCCGGAGTACTACGTGCACGAGCAGCGCATGTTCACCCGGCTGATGCGCAAGGGCCTGGCCTACCGCCGCAATGCGGTGGTCAACTGGGACCCGGTCGACCAGACCGTGCTGGCCAACGAGCAGGTCATCGACGGCCGCGGCTGGCGCTCGGGCGCCCTGGTGGAAAAGCGCGAGATTCCGCAGTGGTTCCTGCGCATCACCGATTACGCCCAGGAACTGCTGGACGGCCTGGATGAACTGCCGGGCTGGCCCGATTCGGTCAAGACCATGCAGCGCAACTGGATCGGCCGCTCCGAAGGGCTGGAAATCCAGTTCGACGTGCGCGATGCCGACGGCAGCGCGCTGGATCCGCTGCGCGTGTTCACCACCCGTCCGGACACCGTGATGGGCGTGACCTTCGTGTCGATCGCCGGCGAGCACCCGCTGGCCCAGCATGCGGCCAAGACCAATCCCGCGCTGGCCKCGCTGCTGGCCGAGATGAAGCAGGGCGGCGTGTCCGAAGCCGAACTGGAGACCCAGGAAAAGCGTGGCATGGATACCGGCCTGCGCGCCGTGCATCCGGTCACCGGCGCCCAGGTGCCGGTGTGGGTGGCCAACTTCGTGCTGATGGGCTATGGCACCGGCGCGGTGATGGCCGTGCCCGGCCACGACCAGCGCGACAACGAATTCGCCAACAAGTACGGACTGYCGATCCGGCAGGTCATCGCGCTGAAGACGCCGCGCAAGGACGAGGTGGCCTACGACGCCACCCGCTGGCAGGACTGGTACGGCGACAAGACCCGCGATACCGAGCTGGTCAACTCCGAAGAGTTCGATGGCCTGGACTTCCAGGGTGCCTTCGAAGCCCTGGCCGAGCGTTTCGAACGCAAGGCCCAGGGCCAGCGCCGCGTCAACTACCGCCTGCGCGACTGGGGCGTGAGCCGCCAGCGGTACTGGGGCTGCCCGATCCCGGTGATCTACTGCCCCAAGTGCGGCGCGTTGCCGGTGCCCGAAGAACAGCTGCCGGTGGTGCTGCCGGAAAACGTCAATTTCGTCGGCACCGGTTCGCCGATCAAGGCCGACCCGGAATGGCGCAAGACCACCTGCCCGGACTGCGGCGGCGCGGCCGAGCGCGAGACCGACACCTTCGACACCTTCATGGAGTCGAGCTGGTACTACGCGCGCTACACCTCGCCCGGCGCCCGCGATGCGGTCGACAAGCGCGGCAACTACTGGCTGCCGGTGGACCAGTACATCGGTGGCATCGAGCACGCGATCCTGCACCTGATGTACTTCCGTTTCTTCCACAAGCTGCTGCGTGATGCGCGGATGGTGGACAGCAACGAACCGGCGCAGAACCTGCTGTGCCAGGGCATGGTGATCGCGGAAACCTATTACCGGCCCAACCCGGATGGCTCCAAGGACTGGATCAACCCGGCCGACGTGGACGTGCAGCGCGACGAGCGCGGCCGCATCACCGGCGCCACCCTGATCGCCGACGGCCAGCCGGTGGTGATCGGCGGTACCGAGAAGATGTCCAAGTCGAAGAACAACGGCGTGGATCCGCAGGCGATGGTGGGCAAGTACGGGGCCGACACCGTGCGCCTGTTCTCGATGTTCGCCGCGCCGCCGGAACAGTCGCTGGAGTGGAACGAAGCCGGCGTGGACGGCATGGCCCGCTTCCTGCGCCGCTTGTGGGCCCAGGTGCAGAAGCATGCCGCCGAGGGCGTCGCCCCGGCGCTGGACGTGGCTGCACTGAGCGCCGAGCAGAAGGTACTGCGTCGCAAGACCCATGAAACCATCGGCAAGGTCAGTGACGACTATGGTCGCCGCCACAGCTTCAACACCGCCATTGCCGCGGTGATGGAACTGATGAACGCCCTGGCCAAGTTCGACGATGTCAGCGAGCAGGGCCGCGCGGTCCGCCAGGAAGCGCTGCAGGCCACCGTGCTGCTGCTCAACCCGATCACCCCGCATGCCAGCCATGCGTTGTGGCAGGTGCTGGGCCATGGCGAGACGCTGCTGGAAGACCAGGTGTTCCCGCAATCCGATCCGGCCGCGCTGGTGCGCGACGCGGTGACGCTGGCGGTGCAGGTCAACGGCAAGCTGCGCGGCACCATCGAGGTGGCCGCCGACGCCGCGCGCGACCAGATCGAAGCGCTGGGCCTGGCCGAGCCGAACGCGGCCAAGTTCCTGGACGGCCTGACCGTGCGCAAGATCATCATCGTGCCCGGCAAGATCGTGAACATCGTGGCCGCCTGACCGCGGCCGTCTGTCTCAAGTCACGTTCACGCGGCATCGGGCATCTTCTATGCCTGTTGCCGCGCCCGCCCGGCTCCCCCAGACTGTGCCCATGACCCGATTCCTGCTTGCCCTCGTTCTGACCGCGACCCTCGCCGGGTGTGGCTTCCATATGCGCAACAAGCTGATGCTGCCGGCCGACACCGCCGCGGTGCAGGTGGTCTCCAGCGCCCCCTACAGCGAACTGGCCAAGCTGCTGCGTCGCGGGCTGCAGGCGTCGGGCGCGCAGGTCGCCGAGCCGGACAGCGCCGCCGAACCGGGCAGCACCGGCAAGGTCGCGCAGCTGCAGGTGATGTCCGAGCGTTGGGGTGATCTGCCGATCGCCATCGATGCACAGGGCCGCGCCCAGGAATACAGCCTGCGCTACGCGGTGATCTTCAAGTTCCTGCGTGAGGATGGCAGCGAGCTGGTGCCGCAGCAGGTGATCGAGCTCTCGCGCGATTACGTGTCGCCGCCCACCGACGCCACCGGTACCACCACCGAGCGCGAAATCCTGGCCGACGAACTGCGTCGTGAGATGTCGGCGTCGATCATGCGTCGTATCGACAGCGTGGTGCGGGCCGAGATGGAAGGCCGCGTGCCGGCCAAGCCGGCCGCCCCGGCCACCGCACCGGTCGAACCGCCGGTGCCGCCGCCGGCCGCCCCCACCCAGGGGCACTGACCGGTCCGCCCGCGGACCGGCGCGCCAGGATGGAACTGCGACCCGAACAACTCGCCAGTCAACCGGCCAGCCAGGGGCTGTCACCGGTTTACCTGATCGCCGGTCCGGAAACCCTGCGCGTCCTCGAAGCGGCCGATGCGGTGCGTGCCCGCGCGCGTGCCGATGGCATCGACGAGCGTGAGGTGTTCGATGCCGATGGCCGCGATTTCGATTGGGACCAGGTCGGTGCCAGTTTCAATGCGCCCAGCCTGTTCAGCGCCCGCCGGCTGATGGAGCTGCGCCTGCCCAGCGGCAAGCCGGGCAAGGACGGCGCCGAGGTGATCAGCCAGTTCTGCGCCAACCCGGCGCCGGACGTGATCCTGATGATCACCTGCAACGAATGGAGCAAGGCCCACCAGGGCAAGTGGGCCGAGGCGGTCAATCGCGTCGGCGTGCTGTCGGTGGCCTGGGCGATCAAGCCGCATGAACTGCCCGACTGGATCGAGCGCCGCCTGCGCGCCAAGGGCCTGCGTGCCGAGCCGGCCGCGGTGCAGCGCCTGGCCGAGCGGGTGGAAGGCAATCTGCTGGCCGCCGCGCAGGAGATCGACAAGCTGGCGCTGCTGGCCGCCGGCCAGACCCTGGACGTGCAGACGATGGAGTCGCTGGTTGCCGATGCGGCCCGTTACGACGTCTTCCGCCTGCTCGAAGCCAGTTTCTCCGGGCAGCCGGCGGCGGTGCTGAGGATGCTGGCCGGGCTGCGCGGGGAGGGTGAAGCGGTGGCCGCCTTGATGCCGATGGTGATCCGCGAGCTGCTGTCCACCGCCGGACTGGCGCGGGTGCAGGCGCGTGGCGGAAACGTGGCCGCAGAGATGAAGAGCCGTGGCATCTGGGAATCGCGCCAGGCCCCGTTCAAGCGCGCCCTGCAGCGTCATCCCGAGCCCAGGCGCTGGGACCGTTTCGTGGCCGAGGCCGGGCTGGTCGACCGCATGGCCAAGGGGCGCGCCGACGGCGATCCCTGGCTGGGCGTGGAACGCCTGCTGCTGGCGGTGTCCGAAGCCCGCGCGGTGCGCCTGCTGGCCCGCGCCTGAGCGGCATGGGCCTGCGCATCCATTACGGCGGCACCTTCGATCCGGTGCATCTGGGGCACCTGGCCATCGCCCGCGCCGCGCGCGACCAGCTGCAGGTCGCCGTGCGCCTGCTGCCAGCCGCCGACCCGCCCCACCGCGCCCCACCGGGTGCCGATGCTGAACAACGCGCCCACATGCTGGCCCTGGCGATCGGCGAGGAGCCGGGCCTGCTGCTGGATCGCCGCGAGCTGGCGCGGGCGGCACGCCAGCCGGGGGTACCGTCCTACAGCGTGGACACCCTGCGCGARCTGCGCGCCGAGCTGGGCCCGCACCAGCCCCTGGCCTGGCTGGTCGGCGCCGACAGCCTGCTTGGCCTGACCGGCTGGCATGAGTGGGAGGCACTGTTCGGGCTGGCCCACTTCATCGTTGCCGACCGTCCCGGCAGCCCGCTGGAGAAGGACCTGCCGCCGGCCCTGGCCACCGCGCTGGAGGGCCGCTGGGCCCGCCACGAACGCGAGCTGCTGGGCGCGCCGGCCGGGCGCGTGCTGCGGCTGCAGGCCCCGTTGCGCGAGGAATCGGCCAGTGCGGTACGCCAGCGGATCGCGACCGGCGGCGACTGGCGGGCGCTGCTGCCGGCGGTGGTGGCCGACTACATCGCCGAGCGCGGCCTGTACGGCGCCCCTTCACCGTGAATACGCTCGGGCGCCCGGGCCCGTATAATCGGCCCCACATTTATCGAGTCCACCCGCTTTGAGCAACCAAGCCCAGCCCCAGACCATCAAGGTCCAAATGCCGAATCCGGCGCCGTCCACCCTCCAGCTGCTGGAGTGCGTGCGCAAGGCCACCGAAGAACTGAAGGCCAAGGATCTCGTCGAAATCGACGTGATCGGCAAGTCCAGCGTCGCCGATTACATGGTGATCGCCTCGGGCACCTCCAGCCGGCACGTGAAGTCGATTGCCGATGAGGTGGTCAAGTTCGCCAAGCAGCTGGGCATGATGCCGCTGGGCGTGGAAGGCGAGCGCGAAGCCGAGTGGGTGCTGGTCGATCTGGGCGACGTGGTGGTGCATGTGATGCTGCCGCGCGTGCGCGAGTTCTACGCGCTGGAGCGTCTGTGGACGGTCGGCGATCAGCCGCCGAGCCTGCTCGACGACGCTGATGAAGGCGACGAGTACAACCACGACGCGCGCTGAGCGCTCGCGTTGGAGTCACGATGACGGCGCCGATGGCGCCGTTGTCATTTCAACGGCATCGCCCCGATGCCGGGAGAGTGCAGATGAAGGCCAGGTTGATCGCCACCGGCGAGCGCGCCCCTGCGTGGGTGGCGCAGGGATTTGCCGAGTACCAGAAGCGCCTTTCGCACTGGTTGCCGTTCGAGCTGGTGGAGATCGAGCCGGGCCTGCGCGGCAAGGGCCGCGATGCGCGCCGTGCCACCGATGAGGAGGGCAAGCGGGTGATCGCGGCATTGCCGAAGAATGCCTACGTGGTGGCGCTGGACGTGCCGGGTCGGCAGCTCAGTTCGGAGCAGCTGGCGCAGCGTCTGGAGCACTGGCGCGGGCAGGGCAGGGACCTGGCGTTCCTGATCGGCGGGCCGGAAGGACATTCGTCGGAGGTATCGGCACTGGCCGACGAGAAGTGGTCGATCGGTCCGCTGACGCTGCCGCACATGCTGGTGCGGCTGGTGGTGGCCGAGCAGCTGTACCGCGCGGCGGCGATGCTGGCCAACCATCCGTATCACCGGGCCTGATCGCACGCGTTGCAACCTGTGTGAAGAATTTCGCGGGAAACGGGTTACATCCTGTAAAAAACGGGCTACAATGCGCACCCCGCCCGAATAGCTCAGCCGGTTAGAGCACTTGACTGTTAATCAGGGGGTCGTTGGTTCGAGTCCAACTTCGGGCGCCAAGTTTTAAAAGCCTCGCAGCGATGCGAGGCTTTTTTTTTGCTTTTTTCCCCTGCCAAGCAGGACGTGTGCGCTGGACGTTTTCTGACGCGGTAGTCGGTGGGTCGGACGCTGGGCCCCCATGCCCTTTCCGGCGACGCCCCCGGCCGCGGRGCGGCCTCCTCCTTTATTTCGCCTCCAAGGGCATGGSGGCCCAGCGYCCGACCCACTGACCAGCGGCAAAACAGCCTGGCTTCCACCTGCTTAACGCAGCCGAGCCCCGTMGCGGGCGGTAGGCTCCTGGGCAAAATAAAGGAGGAGGCCGCCAGGCCGGGGGACATTTGCGCCAGGGGCCTACCGGCCGCKACGGGGCCCTCACGCTCGCGATAGCCGCAAACGAAGACACCGCCGGATCACGGTGCGCCTTGACCACCGACCACGCGCGGTCGCAGTGCGCAATCTGCTGCATACCTCGGAACAAGACACTGCCCTCCATTGATGGAAGGATCTTGCAGATCGGGTTGGTCACGCAGTGTTGAACCCAAACAAAAAGCCCGGGCAATGCCCGGGCTTTTAGTTCCCCAATGACGGTTACATCAATTGAAGGTGTACTTGGCCCCCACGGTGAAGTAACGGCCGATCGCGCCGCTGAAGTGCAGCGGGTTGTAGTTGACGCCGCCGTAGGTGGTCGGATCCAGCGGAGCGATGCGGTCGAACAGGTTCTGCACCGACGCGTTCAGTTCGAAGGCTTCGGTCACGTTCCAGCGACCGGACAGGTCGAAGGTGGTGAAGGAAGAGATCTTGGTAACGTCGGTACCATCGGCGTAGGAGAACTGGTACGAACCATCCGGACCGCGGAAGTCGGTGTTGTCCATCTTGGAGATGTAGTTGGCCACGCCGCTGACGCTCCACGGGCCCTGCTTCCAGGTGGTGCCGAAGTTGATGCGATCCTTCGGCGTACCGATGCAGTTGGTGACATCGCAGTTACCGTGGGTACCTGCGTAGTCCACGGTCACGTCGGCATCGGTGCGCTCGAACTTGAGCACATGGCTCCACTGCAGGTCCATTTCCAGCTGGCCCGGACCGATGTCGAAGGTCTGGCGGATGTCGGTATCGATACCGCGCACGCGGGTCGAGGCGGCATTGATGTAGTCCGTGTTGACCGCCAGGATGGTGCCGGTGCCTGCGACGCCATTGATCAGGTCGATATCGCGCAGCACATTGCCGGCTGCGATCGCATCCGCAGTGGCACCCTGAGCGATTTCATTGGTGCGCTTGATCTGCCACGCATCCACCGTCAGCGAGGTGCTGGAGGTGGGCTGCAGCACGACACCGAACGAGTAGCTCTTGGATTCTTCCGGCTTCAGGTCCTTGTTCGGACGGGTGATGATGGCCACCGGACGCGAACTGCAGTTGGTGCCGACATCGGCGATCGGGCTGGCGGCGCAACGCACCGGATCGCGGGCGTTGGAGAAGGCGGCCAGGCCACCGTCGCCGTTCTCGGCCGGGTTGGGCGCACGGAAGCCTTCGGCGTAGCTGCCGCGCACCGCGATCCAGTCGGCCGGGGTCCACTTGATGCCGACCTTCGGGGTCGCCTTGCCTTCGCCGCTTTCGTACTTGTCGTAGCGGACCGCGCCGGACAGTTCCAACTGCTCCAGCACCGGCGCGGACAGTTCGACGTAGCCGGCATACACGTTCTGCGTGCCATCGTAGGCCGAGTAGCCCAGGCCGATGATGTCGCCGGCATCGGTATAGGTCTGCGGAGTCAGGCTGTTGCTGGTCTTGCGCCATTCGGTACCCAGCGCCAGGCCAAGCGGACCGCCCTTGAGGTCCATCAGGCTGCGCGAGATGGTGAAGTCGAACATATCCAGGCTGGACTTGGCGCGCGCGCTGATGTCCGGCGAGATGTAGTCATACAGCGCCTGCGAGTTCAGACCGGCGTTGTCGCCGATGCGCCACACGCCGCCCGGGCAGGCCGGGTTGCCGAGCGCGCATTGCACGGCGCTGTAGCGCAGGAAGCCGGTGCGCTTGTTGACCAGATCGGTACCCGAATGCAGCAGGGCGGTGTCGTAGCTCCAATCGCCCCAGTTGCCCTTGACGCCAACCAGGAAACGGTTGAATTCATTGGTGTTGTTGGTGACGCGCGGACCCACGTCCCATGCCGAGTAGCGCAGGCGCGACGCCTGGCCCTGGATCGGGTTGTCCGGATGGGTCGGGCTCAGGACGACGGCGCCGGCGCCGCTGCTGGCGTTGCGCGGGCCTTCCGGATACCCCCAGCTGCCGGACACGCCCGACGGCGTGTTGCTGAAGGTGGTTTCCTTCTTGGAGTAACCGATCTCGGTGTAGATCTCACCGCCTTCGCCGAAGGCGAAGCTGGCGCGACCGAACACATTGACGTACTTCTCTTCCGGGGTCAGGTCACGGTACTGCTGGTTTGGATCCCAGAGGCAGCCCTGCTGCTGTGCGGTTGCGTCGCTCTGACCGGGAATGGTGGTCAGGCCTGCGCAGCCCGGCAGCGCCACCAGCGTCGGCGTGACGCCCGTCGGCACGCGATCGTCGAACACCGAGCCGTTCGGGCCGGCGCCGCCGCTGGTGCCGCCATTGAGGAAGGCGCCACCGAGGAACTGCGCGTTGTTGCCGTAGCCATAGCGCCGGATATCGCCGGTGCCGATCCACTTGCGGTCCTTGCGGTCGCTGATCTTGATCGCATCGGTCTTGCCCACGTCCAGGCTGAAGAACGCATTCCAGCCATCGGTGGCCAGGTCGCCGGTACCGGCGGTCAGCGTGGCCTTCTTGGCATCGCCGTCGCTGTCACCGGACAGGCCGTAGGAGGCGCGCAGGATGGCGCCGTTGAAGTCGCTGCGCAGGATGATGTTGACCACGCCGGCGATGGCATCCGAACCGTAGATCGCAGAAGCGCCGTCCTTGAGGACTTCAATGCGCTCGACCGCATCCAGCGGGATGGTGCTCAGGTCGGTGAAGACCTTCTGCCCGTCATCGGCCAGGCCATAGGTGGCCATGCGGCGACCGTTCAACAGCACCAGCGTGGAGCCGGCGCCCAGGCCGCGCAGCGAGATGCCGGCGCCGCCACCGGCAAAGCCGTTGCCGAACGTCTTGGGAATCGAGCCGGAACCGTCGGCGGTCAGGGTCTGCAGGTATTCGGCGACCGTGGTCTTGCCGGTGCGGTCGATTTCCTGGCGGGTGACCACCTGGACGGGGGAGGGCGTTTCGGTATTGGTGCGGGGGATGTTCGACCCGGTGACCGTGATGCGGTCGAGGTTGGTGGCCTGCTCCTGGGCGAACGCTGCGCCGGAAGCCAATGCGCCGGCCAGCAGCAGCACGCTGCCGGTGAGGGCGAGGGACACGGAATGGGCCAGGGTGTTGCGGCGGCTGCTGGTGAGCCGTTGGATCGGGTGTTTCACAGCTTCTCTCCTGACTGGGAAAACCAACGATGACGATGGATCGGCACGAAAATGAGTGACGACCGCGACAATCTAGGTTTACGGCAGGTGACGTCGCTGTGAAAAATTGCTTAATTCGTAACGTTCTGTATCAGCCGTTCCAACACGGGGAGTCTGAATGGACTCCCCGTGCCGAAGACCTCACTCCGGCAGCGAGAAGCTGACCGGGACCAGCCCATCGGCGGGCACCACCTTGCCGTCTACCATGGCCGGTTCGAAGCGCCAGTGGCGCAGCACCTGCTGGCGTGCGGCGGTATCCAGCGCCCGCGAGCCGCTGCTGCGCTCAATGACCACGCTGGAGGCCTTCCCGTCCGCCTCCACCCGCACCCGCAGCAGCACGGTGCCCTGCTCGTGGTTGCGCAGGGCCGCGACCGGGTAGGCCGGCGGTGGCGCGCTGCGGTACTGCAGTTGTGCGCCTGCACCGCCGGCGGCGGGCGTGGGCACGGCCGGGGCCAGGCTCGGGGTCTGCACGTCGCTGGCCGGCAGCGGCGCTACGGCCAGCGCGTCGTCGGCGCTGGCGGTCGGCGGCGGCAGCGGGGCGACCTGCGGCTTGGGCACGGTGGTCTGCGGCTGGACCAGCTTGGGCGCTTCCTTTTTGACCTCCGGCGGGGTCGGCGGGTTTTCCGCGGCGGGCTCCAGCAGGCGCACCTGCGTCCGCTCCCGTGGCAGCGGCGCGGCCACGTACGCGGCCGGGATCAGCAGCAGCATCAGGGCCAGTACGTGCAGGGCCAGCGCGGTGCTCATGCCAAGCACGCGGGAGGCGTCGATGTGCAGCGGGACTACAGGGGGATGCGTACGGACCATTCGCCACTCTCCTTGCCAGATGTGCGGGAACATCAACGTGCGGGCGCGGCCGATGGGGTTGAGGCGGGGGTGACGACGGGGCCGCGCAATGACAGCAATACCCGAGCCGGGCACGGGCCGGAAGTCAGGGGGCGTGTCGGTGTTTGGCTGGCGCTCAGGAAACCAGCCTGGACAGGACGACGGCGCCCGCAGGCGCCGTCGTCAGGGGATGCCGGGACCGGACTCAGCGGCCCAGGTCGAACACCACGTCAAGGTTGACCGACACCGCCGATTCGCCCGGCGACACCGGGGTGGACACGTCGGCGGCCATCGGCGCGGCTGCGGCGCGCATCATCACCGGGCGGAAGTTGCCGCCGCCGTTCTCGGAGATGCTCACGATGCGGCGCACGCGCAGGCCCAGCGACTTGGCGTAGGTTTCGGCGCGGGTCTGGGCCTTCTTCAAGGCGGCCAGGCGGGCTTCGTCGTAGACCGGCTCGGGCTGGTCGATCTCGAACTGCGGGCCGTTGATCTGGTTGGCGCCCTGCGCGGCCAGCGCGTCGAGCACCTTGCCCAGCTTGGCGATGTCGCGCACCTTCAGGCTGACCGTGTTGCTGGCCTGATAGCCGGTGATCTTCGGCGGCTCGTTGTCCACGTAACGGTACTGCGGGCTGAGGTTGACTCCACTGGTCTGCACGTCACGCTCGGCAATCCCGGCGGCCTTGATCGCGGCCAGTACCTTGACCATCTGCTCGGCGTTCTGGCGCATGGCGCTGTTGCCGTCCACGGCCTGGGTGACCACGCCGGCCGACAGCGTGGCCACGTCGGGCACGCGCTTGGCCTCGGCGTTGGCCGAGATGTTGAGCAGGGTGCTGTCGGCGGCGACGGCAGCGGCAGGCTGGGACTGGGCGTGGGCGGTCATGGAGGTTCCCAGGGCAAGGGAAAGGGCGAGCAGCAACGGGGACAGGGACGGGTGGCGCATGTACATCTCCTTGTGAAGACGTTGAGGTTGGTGTCGGGGCGATGAACGCGTCGTGAGGTTTGACGGGGTTGATCACGATTCGAACGGGTTGCTCGCGATTCAGACAGTGGGCTCAGGTTATGCTTCCTCGATGCTTTATCTTGCCTCTCGATCTCCCCGACGAACCGAACTGCTGACGCGCCTGGACCGACCGTTCCACGCGTTGGACCTTGAGGTGCCTGAAGTCCGTGCCGCTGGCGAATCGGCCACCGCCTATGTGCAGCGGGTGGCCGCCGACAAGGCGCGCGCCGGGCTGGCCCTGGTTGGCGGCGACGCCGACGCGGTGGTGATCGGTTCGGACACCGAAGTGGTGCTCGATGGCCGGGTATTCGGCAAGCCGGTCGATGCCGCCGATGCGGCGGCCATGCTGGCGACCCTGTCCGGGCGCACCCACCAGGTGATGACCGCCGTGGCCGTGGTCGCCCAGGGGCGCCAGGACAGCGTGCTGGTGATTTCCGAGGTGAGCTTCATCGATATCGGGCAGGACGCCATCGCGGCCTACGTGGCCAGCGGCGAACCGATGGGCAAGGCCGGTGCCTACGCCATCCAGGGCGGCGCCGAACGTTACATCCGCCACCTGGCGGGAAGCTATTCGGGTGTGATGGGTTTGCCCCTGCAACAGACCGAGCAGTTGCTGCAGACGTTTGAACTGAAGGGAGTCGCCCATGTCTGAAGAAATCCTGGTCAATGTCACCCCGCGGGAAACCCGTGTCGCGGTCATCGAAAACGGCATGCTGCAGGAACTGCATATCGAACGTGGCTGGCGTCGCGGCGTGGTCGGCAACATCTACAAAGGCAAGGTGCAGCGGGTGATGCCGGGCATGCAGGCGGCCTTCGTCGAAGTCGGGCTGGAACGCGCGGCGTTCCTGCATGCCAACGATGTGATCCGCCCGGCCCCGGTGGCCAGCCCCGATACCGAGGGCACGACCCTGCCGCCGCCGTCCTCGGTGCCGATCGTGGAGCTGCTGCGCGACGGCCAGGACATCGTGGTCCAAGTGGTCAAGGACCCGATCGGGACCAAGGGTGCCCGCCTGACCACCCAGATCAGCATTCCCTCGCGCTACATGGTGCTGCTGCCGCAATCCAAGGTGGTCGGGGTATCGGCGCGGATCGAAGACGAGGCCGAGCGCGCCCGGCTGAAAAGCCTGGTGACCGAATTGTCGGCACAGCACGGCGGCTACGGTTACATCGTGCGCACCAACGCCGAGGGCCAGCCGGCCGAGGCGATCGCCGAGGACGTGGCCTACCTGTCGCGGGTATGGAACGTGGTCGAGCGCCGTGGTCGCGATGCCGCCCCGCTCAGCGTGATCTATGAAGACCTGAGCCTGCCGCTGCGGTCGGTGCGCGACCTGATCCGCAAGGACGTGGACAAGGTCAAGGTCGACTCCAAGGAGACCTTCGGCCAGCTGCAGGCCTTCGTGGCCAAGTACATGCCGGTGCTGGCCGAGAAGATCGAGCTGTACAGCGGCGACCGCCCGATCTTCGACATGTTCGGGGTGGAGGACGAGATCGGCCGCGCGTTGGACAAGCAGGTGCCGCTCAAGTCCGGTGGTTACCTGGTGATCGACCAGACCGAGGCGATGACCACGATCGATGTGAACACCGGTTCGTTCCTGGGCCAGCGCAACCTGGAAGAGACGGTGTTCCGCACCAACCTGGAAGCCGCGCAGGCGGTGGCGCGCMAGCTGCGGCTGCGCAACCTGGGCGGCATCATCATCATCGACTTCATCGACATGGACGATGCCGAGCATCGCCGCCAGGTGCTGCGCACGCTGGAAAAGGCGCTGGCCCGCGACCATGCCAAGACCACCGTCTACGACTTCTCACCGCTCGGCCTGGTCGAGATGACCCGCAAGCGCACCGTGGAAAGCCTGGAGC
>NZ_JBFULO010000075.1:0-13026 GCF_054049855.1 Stenotrophomonas sp. P5_B8
GTGTGCGGGCCCGTCGGGCGCCATGGATTGCGCCCGCGAGCTTACATGGATGTACTTGCAGCGTGTCCCGCACACCCACCCGTACCCGCCCAAGCCAGCGAAGGCGCACACCCGCGGCGGTTGAAAATGAAGTTGACGTTGATCCTGCAGTTGCCTTCCGCACTTGAAAGCCCGCCGCAGGCGAAAGAAAAACCCAAAAAAAACGCCACGCATTGCTGCGTGGCGTTGAAACTGGGGTGAGGCCAACACGACGCCCCACCACCCGGAGTCGGACCGAAGATGCGTTCGGCTATTCTCTGCGGCTACCGGGCCGATGGGCCATCCCAGCAGTCGAGCAACGCTCAACGGTACCAGTCGAGCAACGCTCGACTCTACCGCAACTGCTCCCACAGGAAGCTATAGGCCAATGCCGACATATGCGCGGCCTGCGCATTGTTCGCCGCACCGCCGTGACCGCCCTCGATGTTCTCGTAGTAGGTCACATCCTTGCCGGCCGCGATCATCTTGGCCGCCATCTTGCGGGCATGGCCCGGATGCACCCGGTCATCGCGGGTGGAGGTGGTGAACAGCACCGGCGGGTAGGTCTTGTTCGGATCGAACAGGTGGTACGGCGAGAAGGTCTTGATGAAGTCCCAGTCGGCCGTATCCGGATTGCCGTACTCGGCCATCCACGACGCGCCCGCCAGCAGGTGGCTGTAGCGCTTCATGTCCAGCAGCGGCACCTGCACCACCACCGCCCCGAACAGCTCGGGGTACTGGGTGAGCATGTTGCCGGTGAGCAGGCCACCGTTGCTGCCGCCCTGCACGCCCAGGTGTTTGGCCGAGGTGATCTTGCGGCTGACCAGGTCGCGTGCGACCGCGGCCATGTCTTCATAGGCCTTGTGGCGGTTCTGCTTCAGTGCCGCCTGGTGCCAGCGCGGGCCGTACTCGCCGCCGCCACGGATGTTGGCCACCACGTACACACCGCCCTTCTCCAGCCACGCACGGCCCATGCCGCCCGAATACGACGGCGTCAGCGAAATCTCGAAGCCACCGTAGCCGTACAGCAGGGTCGGGTTGGAACCGTCCAGCTTCATTTCCTTGGCATGCACCACGAAGTACGGCACGCGGGTGCCGTCTTTGCTGGTGGCGAAGTGCTGCTCGATCACCTTGCCGTCGGCATTGAAGAACGCCGGCATGGTCTTGAGCACTTCCGGCTGCTTGCCGATCTCGGCCAGCGCCAGGGTGGTCGGGGTCAGGTAGTCGGTGACGGTCATCCATACCGCGTCGCTGTCGTCGGCATCGACCGCACCGACGGCCACGGTGCCGAACGTCGGCGCGCCGGTGAAGTCGCTCTTCTTCCAGCCATTCTCGGTCGGGGTCAGCACGCTCAGGCGGCTCTTGACGTCGTCGAGCACGTTGAGCACCAGGTGATTCTTCGTCCAGCTGGTGCCGGCCAGCGACGTCGTCGCGGTCGGGGCGAACAGCACCTCGAACGCGCGCTTGCCGGCGATGAAATCATCCAGCTTGGTCACCAGCAGGGAACCGGCGGTATAGGTCTTGCCGCCCACGGTCCACGGTTCGCGCAGTTCCAGGGTCAGCCATTGCTTGCGCAGGCCTTTCTCTGCCGAGTTCGGCGCATCGATCCTGGTGAGCGTGCCATCGTTGCCGCACAGGTAGATCTCGTTGTTGTAGAAGGCCAGCGTGCGGCTGACCAGGTTGCGCTCATAGCCGGGGGTGTCGTCGTGCATCGCCGCGATGTACATGTCATCGGGCTTGCCTTCGTAAACCATGCTGGCCGAGGCCATCGGGGTGCCGCGCTTCCACAGCTTGGCCACGCGCGGGTAGCCGGAGGTGGTCATCGTGCCGTCACCGAAATCGGTATAGACGAACACGGTGTCGCGATCGATCCAGTTCAGGCCGCCCTTGGATTCGGGGCGGAAGAAACCGTCCTTGATCCAGGTCTTGTCGGCGAGGTTGAACTCACGGGTGACATCGGCATCGGCGCCGCCGCGCGACAGCGCGATCAGGCAGCGCGAGTAATCCGGGCGCAGGCAGTCGGCACCGTGCCAGACCCAGTTTTCGCCTTCGGCCTTGTTCAGCGCGTCCAGATCGAGCACGGTTTCCCAGGTAGGCGACGCCTTGCGGTATTCGGCCAGCGTGGTGCGGCGCCACAGGCCGCGCTCGTGCTGCTTGTCCTTCCAGAAGTTGTAGTAGTAGTCGCCGATCTTCTGCACGCCGGGGATCTTGGCGTCCGAATCGAGCACCTCGCGGATGCTGGCTTCCATCTGCTTGAACGCCGGGGTCTGGGCCAGGCGGCCTTCGGATTTGGCGTTCTGCTGCTTGACCCAGTCCAGCGACTTGTCGCCGGTGACGTCTTCCAGCCACGCGTAAGGGTCGGCGGGGGTCTCAGCGGCCATGGCGGTACCCACCGTACCGGCCGTGATCAGGCCTGCCATCAGGCAGGCCGAAGCGATGTTGGACATTGAAGCTCCAGGCAGTCATAAGCCCCGGACGCTATCACACGGTCTGGCCGGCGCTCCCGTGTCGAAGGTCAGGGCGCGCGGTACGCGGCGCCACGCGGGTGCGGCGGCGGGCCTGTGGGCCGCGACGGCGCGTGCTGCGGCGGCGTAGCAGAAGCTGCGGCAGCCGGAACCGGTACAGGCTCCACCAGGCCAGCAACGGCATGCCGACCAGCCACAGCGGCAACCAGCCCAGCCAGACACTGCTGCCGCGGGCGGCCGGCCACACCAGGACCAGGGCCAGTCCCGCCAGGGCGAGTTGCCGGACCCAGCGCAGCACCTGCGGATCGGGCGCGCTGGCGGTGCGCGAGGGACCGTGTGAACGTGGTTGACGACGCGAAGACGACAAGGGCATGACACGACTCCGTGCGAAAGTGATGCGTCACCTTGCCGTGCCACCATCTCACTGGCTGCGACCTGTCGCCGCCGCATGGAGGGCCAGTGTGAACGCCACCATTGACGTTCTCCGTCGTCCCACCCACCATGCCCCTGCCAGCCACTGGAGCCTCCTGCCGCATGTCTCTGAACCGCCCGCTTCGCGCTGTCCTGTTGCTGTCGACGCTGTCGCTGCTGTCCGCCTGCGCCTTCCGCCACGAGGCCAAGCCGACCCCGGCACCGGTGGCCAGCGAATCGACAGGCGCTCCGATCGACCTGCAGCGGTTCATGGGCACCTGGTATGTGATCGGCCGTGTTCCCAATCCGGTCGAACGCGGCCACGTGGCCAGCGTCAACGAATTCAGCCTGCGTGGCGACCAGAAGGTGAGCATCACCTACCGCTACCGCAACGGCTTCTCCGAACCGCAGCAGCAGCTGACCGTGCGTGCCTCGGTGGACGAGGACAGCGGCAACCACAACTGGCGTACCTGGTTCTACAAGGTCGTGCCGACCCATACCCGCGTGCTGGAAGTGGCTCCGGACTACTCATGGGCGATGCTCGGCTACCCGGGCCGCGAGATGGCCTGGATCTTCGCGCGCAAGCCGGACATGGACAAGGACCTGTACAAGGAACTGGCCACCCGCCTGCGCGACGAGTACGGGGTCAATACCGACAAGCTCAAGCGCGTGCCGCAGCACCCCGAGCAGGTGGACCGGCTGGGCTATGAGGTCCCGAACGTCCGCTGATGCCGGTGGTCACGCCGCCTGGCGTGGCTGCACCCTGCTCTCGATTTCCCGGCGGGTGGGGAGCGTCTTGAGGTCGTATTCGGCCTGCAGGGCCAACCACGAGGCGGCATCGCCACCAAAGTGACGTGCCAGCCGTACTGCGGTGTCGGCCGTGACGCCGCGGGTTTCGTGCACGATCGCGTGCAGACGCGTAGGCGGCACATCCAGTGCCCGCGCCAGCCCGGTGATGCTCAGCTGCAAGGGCCGCAGGAACTCCTCGCGGAGGATCTCGCCGGGGTGGACGGCCCTGAGTTTGTTGATGGGTCGGCTCATGCGTGGCACCTCAGTGGTAATCGACGATCTCGACGTCATGCGGACCGTTGTCGGTCCAGACAAAACACAACCGCCACTGCGCATTGATGCGGATACTGTGCTGTCCGCGTCGATCGCCGCAAAGCGCTTCGAGCCGATTTCCGGGCGGGCTGCGCAGGAATTGCAGCGTCTGTGCCGCGTCCAGGATCTGCAGCTTGCGCTCCGCCAGTGACTGGAACCCGCGAAACTGGCGAGGACATCGCCCATCAAACAGAGCGAGCGTATGACGGCAGCGGAAGGATTGGATCATTCCGCCCAGCGTATTACGCCAAACGGAATATAACACAGATGGCGGTCACGCAAACCGGCATGACCTGAAGTGCCTGCCAATCACTTCCGGCTGTAGCGCGTCACCAGCCAATCGCCCAGCATCTGCAGGGCCTGCACCAGCACCAGCAGCAGCACCACGGTGACCAGCGCCACGTCGGTGTGCGAGCGCTGGTAGCCATCGCGGAACGCCAGGTCGCCCAGACCGCCCGAGCCGATCGCACCGCCCATCGCGGTGAAGCCGATCAGCGCGATCACGGTAACAGTGGCGCCGGCGATCAGGCCGGGGCGCGCTTCGGGCAGCAATACGCGGGTGACCAGCTGCCAGGTGGTGGCGCCCATCGCCTGGGTGGCTTCGATGACGCCACGGTCGACTTCGCGCAGGGCGGTTTCCACCAGCCGTGCATAGAACGGCGCTGCACCGATCACCAGCGGCACGATCGCCCCGCGCACACCCAGCGAGGTACCCATCATCCACAGCGTGAGCGGAATCAGCACGATCATCAGGATGATGAAGGGCACCGAGCGCAGCAGGTTGACCAACAGCGCCAGCGCGCCGTACAGCACCGGTTTGCGATGCAGCTGCGGCGAGCCGGTAAGGAACAGCAGCACGCCCAGCGGCAGGCCGATGACCAGGGTCAGCGGCAGCGAGCCGCCGAGCATCAGCAGGGTATCCAGCGTGGCCTGGCCGATATCGGCCCACTTGCCCGCATCGAGATGGCGGAAGAAGCCGCCTGCAGCAGCCAGGATCATCGACGCAGCTCCTCGAGGTGGACACCGGCGGCGACGAAACCGGCCTGCGCGGCCTGCACGTCGCCCCCGACCAGCGACACGGTCAGCTGGCCATACGGGGTGTCTTTGATCCGGTCGATGCGGCCGGACAGGATGTTGTAGTCCACGCCGGTGTCGCGCGCGATGCGGCCCAGCAGCGGTTCGTAAGTGTCCGCACCCAGGAAGGTCAGGCGCACGATGCGCCCGGCCACGGCCTGGAAGTCCTTGTGCAGCTCGCCTTCGTCGACCTGTTCGGACTCGTTGACGAAGCGCCGCGTGGTCGGATGTTGCGGGTGCAGGAAAACGTCGGTGACCGGGCCGGTTTCGACCAGGTGGCCGGCATCGAGCACGGCCACGCGGTCGCAGACGCGGCGGATCACGTCCATCTCGTGGGTGATCAGCACGATGGTCAGGCCGAGTTCGCGGTTGATCCTGCCCAGCAGCTTGAGCACCGAGGCGGTGGTCTGCGGGTCCAGCGCGCTGGTGGCCTCATCGCACAGCAGGATCTGCGGACGGGTGGCCAGCGCGCGGGCGATGCCGACGCGCTGCTTCTGGCCGCCCGACAGCTGCGCGGGGTACTTGCCCGCGTGCGCCTCCAGGCCGACGGTGTGCAGCAATTCGTCCACGCGCGCGTCGATTTCCGCGCGCGGGGTACCGGCCAGTTCCAGCGGGAAGGCGACATTGGAGGCCACCGTGCGCGAGGACAGCAGGTTGAAGTGCTGGAAGATCATGCCGATCTTCCGCCTCAGCACGCGCAGGCCGGCCGCGTCGAGCGCGGTGACATCCTCGCCGTTGATCAGCAGGCGCCCACCGGTGGGTTCCTCGAGCCGGTTGATCAGGCGGATCAGGGTCGATTTGCCCGCACCGGAATGGCCGATGATGCCGAACACTTCGCCGGCCTCGATGGTCAGGTCCAGCGGCTGCAGCGCGGCGATCGCGCGGCCGCCGACGGCATAGGATTTGTGCAGGCGCTGGAACTCGATCACTTCGCGGTCAACCGGGCATCGACGGGAGGGGGCGTGCAGCCTACCAGCGCGGGACGGCCCTGGCCCGTGCGGCAGCGCGCAATGATATTCCGTTTGGTTCTAAGGCAGCGTGATCGGGGCCGGGCGGGCCCCGCGCGGGCTCAGGGATGGTCCAGCGGTGTGGGCGGCTGGACCTGGCGGATGCGCTCGCGGTGCAGCAGGTACAGGCCGGAGGCGACGATGATCGCCGCGCCCAGCCAGGTCGCCCCATCCGGCAGCGCGCCCCAGAACAGCAGGTCCCAGCCGATCACCCAGACCAGCCCGGTGTATTCCAGCGGAGCGATCATCGATGCCTCGCCGAGCTGGAAGGCGCGGGTCAGGGCGACCTGGCCCCCTGCCCCGGCCAGACCCATGCCGGCGATCAGCGCGGCGTGGCCGAGCTGCAACGGCTGCCAGTCCGGCAGGGCCAGCAGGCCGGCGCCGATGGCCATGATCACCAGGAACCACACCACCATCGACTGCGGGGTGTCGGTGCGGGTGAGCATGCTGACGGTGATCGCGGCGACCGCGTAGGCGGTGGCGGCCAGCAACACCATCAGCCCGGGGATGGAGATGAAGCCGCCCATGCCCGGACGCAGCACCACCAGCACCCCGACCAGGCCGATGCCGATGGCGATCCAGCGGCGCGGGCCCACGTGCTCGCCCAGCAGCGGCACCGAGAGCGCGGCGATCAGCAGCGGGGCGACGAAGTAGATGGTGTAGGCGGTGGACAGCGGCAGGCTGCGCAGGGCGTAGACGAAGCAGCCGATCATCGCCATGCCGAGCACGCCGCGCAGCAGGTGCAGGGCCCAGCGCCGGGGCACCAGCGAGCGCGGGCCGGCGGTGGCCAGCACCCAGACCAGCACGAATGGCAGCGAGGCGGCGCCGCGCAGGAAAGTGACCTGCAAGGTGGGGTAGCTGGCCGAGAGCTGCTTCATGCCCGCATCCATCAGCGAGAAGCAGGCGACGGCGATGAGCATCCAGGCGACGGCGCGGGTGGGGGATTTCTGCGTGTTCATGGCCCATTATCGCCGCCTTGGCCGGGCCGTCCATGGTGGCTTGATAGAATGTGGGCATTCATCCGCTGGAGTTTGCCCATGCCCTCTTTTGACGTTGTTTCCGAAGTCGACACCCACGAGTTGACCAACGCGGTCGACCAGGCCAACCGCGAGCTGTCCACGCGCTTCGATTTCAAGGGGGTGGAGGCGGAGTTCGTGCTGGAAGACAGCGTGATCACCCAGTCCGCGCCGAGCGATTTCCAGCTGCAGCAGATGACCGACATCCTGCGCCAGCGGCTGACCGCGCGGAAGATCGACGCGGCGTGCCTGGAGTTTGGTGACATCGAATCCAATCTTGCCGGTGCGCGGCAGAAGATCACGGTCAAGCAGGGCATCGAGCAGAAGGTGGCCAAGAAGATCGCGGCGAAGATCAAGGAAGCCAAGCTGAAGGTGGACAGCCAGATCAACGGCGACAAGCTGCGGGTGACGGGCAAGAAGCGCGACGACCTGCAGGATGCGATGGCGCTGCTGAGGAAGGAGACCTTCGAGGTTCCGCTGCAGTTCGACAATTTCCGCGATTGATCGAACGCGGATCCTCCGCTGGCATTGCCGGCAGCTGGCCGGCAACCACGCACATCTATCCGCGCAGGTGCTTGTAGAGCGTTGTGCGCGAAATACCCAGCTGGCGCGCCGCTGCGGTGACGTTGCCCTGGTGCGCGGCCACGGCATCGCGCACGCTTTGCGTGGTCAGCGCGCGCAACGAACGGCTACCGACCTCGCGGACGTATGCATCGCTCCCCACCCCGGCGCGTGCCRCAAGCGGTCCACGCAGGTACTGCACCTGCACGGCGCTGTCTTCGGCAAGGCGTACACGGTACGCAGGGCCCGCCTGCAGCAGGCGGCGGCGCTGGTGCACGCTGGCGCCAGCGAACAGGGCATCGAGGGTCAGCAGGGGCAGCGGGCCGCGTCGGGGCAGGCCGAACAGGCGCCGCGCGACGCGGTTGGCGGCACGGATGTGGCCGTCTTCTTCCACCGCCAGCAGGCCCTGCAACGGAGAATGCAGCCAGCGCGCGTCGTGCTGCACGGCCAACAGGTGGCAGGGCCGGTGTTCGCGCATGAGGCGGTTTTCGGTGGACAGCGCGGCCTGGCGGAAATAGCCGTGCAGCAGTTCAGCATCGCGTTCGCCGGTGCCGGTGATGTCCAATGCGCCCAGGACCTGTCCGTCCAGTCCGTGCAGCGGCACGCTCAGGCAGAACACCGAGGCGAAGCGGTCCAGGTAGTGTTCGTTGCCGCGTACCAGTGCAGGCGCATCGTCGGCGAGGCTGCATGCTGGTGCGGTGGTGCCGATATCGATCTCGCGCAGGCGTCTGCCTATCTGGATCGGGCGCAGCACCGGCACGTCCGCCAGGCCATGCTCGCGCTGGGCCACGACCGTGCCGTCGGCATTGACGCAGAACAGGGTCCACTGGCGTCCGCCGAAGGCGGCCCAGAGGTGGTCGAGGTCCTCGCGGACGCAACGCGCCAGGCGGCGGTCGGCCGGGTCTTCCAGGCGCGGACCGGAGGTCGCCAGCGGCGCGTAATGCGGCGCCTGCCACGGTTGCACGCCGGCCAGCCGTGAGCGCTCCCAGGAACGCTGCACCGACGGCGCCAGCAACGATTCGGCCAGCGCCCCGCCGTCGGCGAAGCGCTGGCGCGCGGCAGCCAGTACCTGCTGCTGTTCCCGTTGCATCACAGCCATCGGTCACCTCCCAGGGGACTGACAGCGTACACCCGGCAACCTGACTGCCTGTGCCGTCGCGGATACCCATGTCCGCGACGGATTGTTTCACTTGCCCAGGGTCAGGATCGGCTTGAGGGTCACCCCGCGGGTGCTGTCTTCAGCCGCCTGGTTGATCTGGTCCAGCGGATAGAACCTGACCAGCTTGTCGAACGGGAAGCGGCCCTGCTGGTACAGCTGCACCAGCTGCGGGATGAACACCTTGGGCACGCTGTCGCCCTCGACGATGCCACGGATGCTGCGCCCGCCGAGCAGCAGGTTGTTGACGTCGAACTCGGCCTTGGTGCCCAGCTTCGGCGCACCGACCACACCGATCACGCCGCGCCCGCCAAGCGCTTCGATGCCCTGTGCCAGCACCTCCGGGCGACCGGTGGATTCCAGCGCGAAGTTGGCACCGCCGCCGGTGATCTCGCGCACGGCGTCAACCACATCCACCTCGCGGCTGTTGATCACGTGGGTGGCGCCCAGTTCCTTGGCCAGCGCCAATCGCGACGGCACCACATCGATGGCGATGATGGTGGTCGCCCCGGCAACGCGGGCGGCCATCACCGCGCTCAGGCCGACGGCACCGGCACCAAAGCTGGCGAAGCTGCTGCCGGCGCTGACCTTGAGCGAGTTGATCACCGCGCCGGCACCGGTCTGGATGCCGCAGCCGAGCGGGCCAAGCAGTTCGATCGGCGCATCCTCGGGCACCTTGATGGCGTTGTTCTCGCGGCTCAGCGCATAGGTGGCGAAGGAAGACTGCGCGAAGAAATGATCGTGCAGCGGGTTGCCGTCCGGATCCTGGATGGCGGTGGAACCATCCAGCGCGCCACCGCCGAAGTTGAGCCCGAAGAAATCCTTGCAGTACGCACCGTGGCCGCCGCTGCAGGGATTGCAGTGGCCACAGGCGCCGTAGGTCAGCACGACGTGGTCGCCGACCTTGAGGTCCTTCACGCCCGGGCCAAGCGCTTCGACGATACCCGCGCCTTCATGGCCAAGCACCGCAGGCAGCGGCACCGGGTAGTACTGGTCGCGCACGATCAGGTCGGTATGGCACAGGCCGGTGGCCACCACGCGCACCAGCACTTCGTCGTCCTGCGGGCCGCGGATGCGGGCCTTTTCGATGGTGAACGGCTGTTCCTTCTCGCGCACCACGGCCACGGTGATGTCGCGCAGTTCGGTTGTTGCGGTCATGTCGGTTTCCTTCTCAGATCGGGTAGGCGGGCGCTTCGCCCTTGACGGTCAGCCACTGCCACTGGGTGAACTCGTCGATGTTCGACGGACCGCCGATGCTGGTGCCGTTGCCGGACGCGCCGACGCCACCGAACGGATTGATCACCTCATCGTTGACGGTCTGGTCGTTGATGTGCAGCAGGCCGGTACGCAGCTGCTCGCCGAGCGTGAGCGCGCGACCGACATTGCTCGACACGATCGCCATCGACAGGCCGTACTCGCTGTCGTTGGCCAGCGCGACGGCATCGTCGTCGGTATCGAACGGCACCACCACCGCGACCGGCGCGAAGATCTCTTCGCGGAAGGCCGGGTTGTCGTGGCCCACATCGCTGAGCACCGTCGGTTCGAAGAACAGGTCCTTGTAGCCACCGCCCGTGGCCAGGGTGGCACCGGCGGCCTGCGCCTGGGCGACGATGCGTGCGGCGTGGTCACGCTGCTGTGCGTTGATCAGCGGACCGATCGCCACATCGCCCGTCGCCGGATCACCGACCTTGAGCGACCTAGCCTTGGCCACCAGTTTCTCCAGGAAGCGCGCATGGATGCTGCGCTGGACCAGCACGCGGCCGGTGGCCATGCAGATCTGACCTTGGTGCAGGTACACGCCCCAGGCGGTGTTGGCGACGGCCAGGTCGAGGTCGGCGTCGTCCAGGATGATCAGCGAATTCTTCCCGCCCAGTTCCAGCGAGACTTTCTTCAGGTGCTTGCCCGCCGCCTCGCCGACCTTGCGCCCGGCACCGGTGGAACCGGTGAACTGGATCATGGCGATGTTGGGATCGCTGGTGAGCGCGGCACCGGCGGCGCCGTCCCCGGGCAGCACGTGCAGCAGGCCGGCCGGCAACCCGGCCAGCTCGAACAGGCGCGCGATGACGAAGCCGCCGCACACGGCGGTCCGCGGATCGGGCTTGAGCACCACCGCATTGCCCAGCGCGAGCGCCGGCGCGACCGCCCGCATGGCCAGGTACAGCGGGAAATTGAACGGTGCGATCACCCCGACCACGCCGAGGGGACGCCGCCGCGCCAGGTTGAGGCGGCCGGGTTCGGAGGGCAGCACTTCGCCGATGCTGCGCGAGGGCAGCGCGGACGCTTCGTGCAGCGCCTTGGTGTTCACCTTCGCTTCGGAGCCGGCCTTGAGCCGGGTGGAGCCGCTTTCGCGGACCAGCCACTGCACGATGTCATCGTTGTACTGCTCGGCCAACTGCGCAGCGCGGCGAAGTACCTGGGCGCGCGTCTCGTACGGGGCGGCGGCCCATTCGCGCTGCGCCTTGGCGGCGGTGGCAGCGGCCGCGGCGATGCCGGCCGGGTCGGTCATGGCGATCTTCCCGAGGGTGTTGCCGGTGGCCGGTTCGATCACGTCCTGGACGCCGGCGCCGGTCTGCCACGTGCCGTCGAACAGTTTGCCGGACCACAGATCCGTGGGAAGGAAGGAGGATGTTTCAGTCATTGTCTGCTCGCCTTTATCGTTCTGGTTCACCCGGACATTCAATACCCGCACGGCGGCGCTGCCTATTGGCCACTGGCCGCATTCGGCACAAGTGCTTGCCGCACAAGGACTTTGCAGCATGCCCACTGTCCAGTTAATGGACAGTAGGCATGCGGTGGGGGGCCGGTCGCCGAGCAGTACCCTGTCCGCGCCGATACGCGCCCGTGCCGTCCTGCGCCTTACAATCGCCTGCCCAGCCCGCGATACCGCCCGCCATGAACGATGACCGCTTCACCGACAGCAGCGCCCCGGACGGCACCGATTTCATCGCCGAAACCCGCACCTGGCTGGAGCAGATCGTCATCGGGCTGAACCTGTGCCCGTTCGCCAAGGCGGTGTACGTCAAGGACCAGGTGCGTTTCGTGCTCAGCGATGCCACCACCCCGGAGGCACTGGTGGAGGAACTGGCCGAGGAACTCGTACTGCTGCGCGACACCCCGGCCGAGCAGATCGACACCACGCTGATCGTGCATCCGCACGTGCYGGGCGACTTCCTGGAGTACAACGATTTCCTCGACAACGCCGATGCCGCGATCGAGGCGCTGGACCTGCAGGGCATCCTGCAGGTGGCCAGTTTCCACCCGCAGTACCAGTTCGCCGGGGCGGCCACCGATGACGTCAGCAACTACACCAACCGTTCGCCCTACCCGACCCTGCACCTGCTACGCGAAGACAGCGTCGAGCGCGCCGTGGCCGCGTTCCCGGACCCGGACGTGATCGTGGAGCGCAACATCGAAACGCTGGACAAGCTGGGCGTGGAAGGCTGGACGCGCCTGCTCGGGCGCAAGGACAACTCACGGTGCCACTGACCCCGGCCATTGCCGAGTGGGCACCGCAGCCGCTGCGCGATCGCGTGGTGATCGTCACCGGCGGTGCGCAGGGCGTGGGCCGCGGCATCGCGCAGGCGGTACTGGGTGCCGGCGGCAGCGTAATGATCGCCGACCTCGATGCCGATGCCGGCAAGGCCTGCCTGAAGGAGTGGGCATTGCCCGAACGCGCGGCCTTCCAGCGCGCGGACGTGGCCAACGAACGCAGCGTGCAGGCGCTGGTGAAGGCGACGCTCAAACGCTTCGGCCGCATCGATGGGCTGGTCAACAACGCCGGCATCGCCAGCGCGCATGGCACGCCGCTGGCGGCAATGACGCTGGCCGAATGGCAGCGCCGGCTGTCCAGCCTGCACGGCGCGTTCCTGTGCAGCAAGCACGCGCTGCCGGCCCTGCGCGAACACGACGGGGCGATCATCAACATCGCCTCGACCCGTGCATGGCAGTCCGAGGCGGACAGCGAGGCCTATGCCGCCGCCAAGGGCGGGCTGGTGGCGTTCACCCATGCGCTGGCGCTGAGCGAAGGCCCGGCCGTGCGGGTCAACAGCATCAGCCCGGGCTGGATCACCACCGATGCCTGGCAGGGGCCGGCGCGCCGCCGCACGCCGACGCTGTCGCGCCGCGACCATGCACAGCACCCGGTCGGGCGGGTGGGCCAGCCGGAAGATATCGGCGCGCTGGCGGTGTTCCTGCTGTCGGACCTGTCCGGCTTCATC